>NZ_QUGD01000001.1:0-285442 GCF_003478795.1 Clostridium sp. AF21-20LB
TAGTTACTGTTCACGCATACGTGCCCAGTAACGGAATTTGCCGTGGCTTCGCATTTAAATACGGCAAATTCCTGCTGCCACCACGTTTTCTTACGGCACTTTCGGTTCCAAAAGTGCCTATCCGTGAACAGTTACGGAAAAATGCCTCTTGCATTTATCCTCTCTTTACAGTCTCTTCCCTGCAAGAACCTCTTTATAATCCTTATAATTCTCCTCCAAAAGCTTCGGCGTATCCAGACCATACGGGCACATCGACTTGCAGTGTCCGCAGTGCAGGCAGTCCTCTATCTTCTTCATCTTCGCCTGTCCCTCCGGGGAGAGGTATCTCGCTGACGGGGAACGGCGTAGAAGCAGGGACATACGCGCACAGTTGTTGATCTCGATTCCTGCCGGACACGGCATACAGTAGCCGCAGCCACGGCAGAATTCACCTGCCAGCTCTTTCTGGTCTTTTTCAATAACAGCTTTCAGCTCGTCCGTCAGTTCCGGCGGATTGCCGATGTAGCTTAAAAATTCGTCCAGCTCGCTTTCCTTCTGTACGCCCCAGATCGGCAGTACATTCTCAAACTGTGCCATATAGGCATAGATCGCAGCCGAATTGGTCAGCAGACCGCCCGACAGACCCTTCATTGCGATAAATCCCATTTCGTGCTCCGCACAGGCCTTCGCCAACGCGATCTCCCGCTCGGTGGAAAGATAATTAAACGGGAACTGCAGCGTATCGTAAAGCCCCGACTCGATCGCCTCCTCCGCAATGCTCATGCGGTGGTTCGTGATGCCGATGAAACGGATTTTCCCCTGCTCTTTTGCCTCGAGCATCGCCTCATAAAGACCGCTTCCGTCTCCCGGCTTCGGACAGACTGCCGGATTGTGGAACTGGTAAATGTCCACGTAGTCTGTTTTTAAATTATGTAAACTCGTCTCCAGATCCTTCCAGAAGCCTTCCGCCGTCGTTGCCGCTGTCTTGGTCGCAATATAGATATGCTCGCGCACGTCGCTCAGCGCATAGCCGATCTTCTCCTCACTGTCCGTATAAAAGCGCGCCGTATCAAAGAAACGGACACCCGCATCATACGCCTTGCGAAGCAGTACCTTCGCATCATCAAAAGAAATACGCTGGATTGGCAGCGCGCCAAATCCATTTTTATTGACGATAATATCCGTCTTTCCAAGGGTAACCGGCGTACCGGCTACCCTTTCTCTTTTATCCAGCATCTCTTTCAGTGCCTCGTCGCTGTCATCGATCCAGACATCCTCCTCATCGGCGTTGAGACCGAGATATTTTGCCAGTGTCCGCTCATCATCCGACCGGTTCCAACGGGAAATGTAGCGATCGATTTCCTCAAATGGAACCTGTCCGGACAGGTACAATTCTTTAAATGTCATACTTCCTTCCGCTCCTTTAAATTCTTAAGTACCGTGATTTCCTGGTTATCTATGTGCCCCCTGGCTACCGCCTTTGCCTCCGCCATATGGCGCAGACGCAGTGCCGCCAATATTTTTTCATGCTCTAACTGCAGAATCTGCCGTTTATCCTCGTCCTTGATGTATTCCAGACGGAACCGGTACATCTGCTCACGCAGGTTGTTCAAAATCTGCACCAGACGCTTGTTGCGGGTCGAATGGTAGATCACGTCATGATATGCCTCGTCCGTCTCCGCGATCTTCATCGCATCGCCCTGATCAATTGCCGCTTTAAATGCTTTCTGTGCTTCTTCCAATGCCTGCATATCTTCTTCCGTCATGCGCTGGCACGCCAGCTCAATCGCCAGTTCCTCCAGCGAACGGCGCACTTCCAGCACATCTTTCAGGCTTTTTTCCGAAATCCGCGCCACCTCCGCGCCGCGCCGCGGAATCATCAGAACGAGCCCTTCCAGCTCCAGCTTGCGGATCGCCTCACGGATCGGGGTGCGGCTGACGCCCAGCTTCTGTGCCAGCTGAATCTCCATCAGGCGCTCGCCCGGTGCCAGCTCTCCCTTTAAGATTGCCTGCCGGAGTGTGTTGAATACCACATCCCTGAGTGGGAGATATTCATTCATTTTAACCTCAAAATTGTTCCCCATCTGCGTGCCCCTTCCTGTTGTAAAAACTAGTCAGGTATACCTGTTTCGCCAGATCCTGGCTGCTGCCATAGCGGAGTTCCTCATACGCCGCCTGCGCCGCCGTCTGGTTCGTAAACAAGCCAAATACGGTTGGACCGCTTCCGCTCATCAAAGAGCCGTCCGCGCCCATCTCCATCATCTTATCTTTGAGTGTCTGAATCACCGGATTTTCCGGGATCGTCACCGTTTCCAGCACGTTTCCAAGCTGTGAAACGACGCCGGAGAGATCTTTTTTCTCGATCGCCGCCCGCATCGCATCAATATCCGGATGCGCCTCTGCACCCAGAGACGGCAGGTTTAAGCTCTCGTACACATGCTTCGTCGAAACGCTGACCGCCGGTTTGGCAATCAGCACGCGGCACTGCGGCATCGGCGGAAGCGGTGTCAGGATCTCCCCGATTCCCTCCGAAAGAGCCGTTCCCCGCATGATACAGTACGGCACATCCGCCCCCAGACGGACGCCGCGCTCCATCAGCTCCTGTTTCGAAAGCCCCAGTCCGAACATCTTGTTGACACCAAACAGGACTGCGGCCGCATCGCTGCTGCCGCCTGCCATCCCGGCTGCCACCGGGATAAATTTCTTCATCTTGATCTCCACACCGTCGCGGATTCCAAACTCATCCATCAGAAGTTTCGCCGCGCGGTAACCTAAGTTATTTTCATTGTCCGGCAGATAATAAAGGTTCGTTGAAAGACGGATTCCCTCTTCCTCCGTCCGGTTCAGTTCGATCGCGTCGTACACGCGCACCGTCTGCATGATCATCCGCACTTCGTGGTAGCCGTCTTCTCTCCGGCGGACTACATCCAGACCGAGATTGATCTTTCCATATGCTTTCAGCTCCAGATGCCTGATCATCGGTCATTCCTCCCATCGTTCCCTTAGTGTAATCACACTAGATTGTATTTTTTCATTATTTTGTATACAAGTTATTATATCCTTTTTGCATACAAAATACAATAGAATCCTTGCAGGATGAAGGTACCTGAACGAATTCCATTTTTTCCGCCAATATCCGTGAAGCCGTGTTGGAACGCTTCGTGCAAATCCGGATCTTATCCAGCTCCAGCGTTTCAAACCCATATTTCACAATCGCCCGGCAGGCTTCCAGCGCATATCCCTGACGGCGGAACGGTTCATAAATATGATATCCCAGCTCTCCGTCCGTCAGCCCCGCCTTTCCAACCAGCACACCGTCCGCGCGGCGTTCCAGCGCCCACAAACCGCACTCGGCAAAGCGGTACTGGTGTTTCCGGTATTCCTCGCGCTTGTTCCAATCAGAAAAAGTTCCGTCGGCATCCTCAGCGGATGCCGGTTCCAACGGATCGTCCTGGGAAAATTCACGGATGATGAGGCGGTCAGTTTCAGCAATGAGCCACGGGAGAGCCAGGTGGCGGCGGACGACGCGTTCCAGGAATGTTTCATCGGCGTCTTCAGGGTCTGTAATAAGGTAAAGGCAAGATGAATAGTCGGCCGGCTGTTTTTCCTCGTTTTCCCTCCATAAGCCAACAATAGCTCTCCCGGCTGCTTTCGCAGCCTGAAGAGCTTCGTTTTCATCGGAGAGAATCACCGGGTATGTCTGTCCCGCAATGGTTACTTCTCGTTCGATTGTCATAGATTATCTTTCTTTTCCTTTTTCCGGCTCCGGGTACTCCTCGCCGAAGGTGTCAACGGTCATCTTTTTGATCTTCTGCTCTTTCAGCGGACGATCGCCCCAGTCGGTACGGACGCCGGCAATCTTGTCCACGATATCCAGACCTTCAACTATCTTCCCGAGGATGCATACTGACCATCCAGATGCGGGGAAGTCTCATGCATGATGAAGAACTGGGAACCTGCGGAGTTCGGGTCCATCGCACGCGCCATAGAGAGAACGCCCTTGGTGTGCTTGAAATTGTTCGTAAAACCATTCTGGCTGAACTCACCCTTGATGGTATACCCTGGACCGCCCATACCATTTCCATTCGGGCATCCGCCCTGAATCATAAAGCCCTTGATGACACGGTGGAAGATCAGACCATCATAAAAGCCCTTCTTGATCAGGCTGATAAAGTTGTTGACTGTGTTCGGCGCAATCTCTGGGTAGAGCTCTGCCTTCATGATATCGCCATTTTCCATCTCAATGGTAACAACTGGATTTTTCATGTATGTTTCCTCCTGAATTTTAAAAAATACCTCATTAAGTGGTCACATTATACCATAAGAACGTTCGAAAATCGACTGTTTTTCGTTCCATATTTGTCCATTTTCTTTACATTTCGTAAGTTTCTCCTCACAATTCGTTCACATTTATGGCTTAAGATGTATAGCACAATGTCGAAATGGACATTCTATGCGAAAAGATGAATGTTGCGCTCAGGAATCATCATCTGTCCTGCATCATACATCTGTGAGCAAACTAAGTCAAAAGAAAGGTTGGTAATGTACTATGAAAAAAACATATTTTGCTATCCTGGGCGCGGCTGCGATCCTCTCGCTCGCAACCGCCTGCTCTTCCAAAAACGTGAATGAACCGACTGCTAATGAATCGTCCCAGTCCGCCTCCTCCGAGTCCAGCTCGAATGGCATGGACGAAAGCAGCCCGATGGATGATTTAAAAGAAGACGCCAAAGACGCCGTTCTTCCATCCGAAGGAACTGCCGATGCAAAACAGTCCACATTGACTGGTACGATCAGCGACATCAAAGACTTTATGTTTACGATCACCGCCGACGGAACCGATTATGAATTCAGCTTCGAGCAGGATCAGAAACCGGACGGGCTTTCTGATGTAAAAGATGGGGATAAAGTTACCGTAACGTATACGGGAACCGTCAGTGAAGTGGATGCATTCAGCGGAACCGTTTTATCAGTTAAAAAAGCGGAATAAGGATTGTTGACACACTTTATACCCGTATTTTTTATGGCAGTCTTGACAGACGAAGCACGCAAAATATCTGCGCTTCCTGCCCAGGCTGCCATTTTCGATCCTCTGAACATAAAACATACTTACCAGGATCATGGAATCCATGTTCCGCGTTCATATTTCGTTCACACTTCATTAAAAAACCTTTTACACAATTAACATGGTTTCTTCACGATTTTTCCCTATACTATAACCATAGCAACAAGCAATGCTTACAAATTTTTTTCATAATACCGAGCTGAGTTTATATCAGCTCTCCTCCCTTTTTCAATACCAAAAGACCTCTCACTGCTGGAGAGGTCTTTTGTTGTATCTGAATCCCTCAATTCTCTCACTGTTCCGGTCTTCGTACCTTCCTGCCAAGCACCACCAGCGCTGCAAGGTTTGGCACCGCCATCAGCCCATTGAAAATATCAGATACCGCCCAGACGGCTTCCATCCGGCTGACGCAGCCGAGAAAGACCGAAACAAGATAACCCCCGTGATACAAAATACATATTTTGTCGGCGCGCTTCTGTGGGACATCCCGCATCAGCCATCCAAGGGCCTGATCGCCGATGTAAAACCAGGCAAGGATCGTGGCAAAGGCAAACAGCACCATGCACGCCGCCGTCACCATGCCGCCTGCATTCCCAAAACGGGCTGCCAGAGCCGCCGCCACCGCGCCGCTGCCGCCCAGGGAACCGATCTTCTCGGTCAGATTGTGTGGAAATACACAGAGCAGTAAAAAAGCGGTCAGGCTGCACCCTATGATCGTATCGAAAAATACCTCGAAAATCGCCCACATTCCCTGTTTCTGCGCTTCCTGCCTCTGTCTTAGCCTCCCCTTTCCCTCACTCATCCCATGCAGCACCGCCAGACTCCCCAGGCCCGCCTCATTGGAAAACACACCGCGCGATACCCCGCTCCGGATCGCCGCTGCCATTCCGTACCCGGTCATCCCGCCCGAAATTCCTGAAAAATTCAAAATACTGCTTCCATCCGTCTGTCCTGCATTATCTGCCAGTCCAAATGCCCCGCCCACAATTTTCACCAATACTTCCGGTATCTGATCATAAAAGCTGAACACGGCGATTCCACCTGCCAGCAGATACAGCCCCGCCGATACCGGTACCAGCACCGAGCCGTCCATCCGATGCGTTTTGCCCCGCCAAAGAGCACCACGGCAGTCAAAGCTGCCAGTATGATACCGGTTCCAAGCGGCGGCAGGGACGCTGCATAGCGCAGACTATCCGCCAGAGCCCCCGCCTGTACCATGCATCCCATTCCAAGCGACGCCAGCACGCAAAACAGGGCATAGCATTTTCCAGCGAAACAGCTCCAACCCCATTTTCCAGATAGACATAAGGTCCGCCCCCATACAAAATTCCCAGATAAACCTCCGTATATGCCAGCGCCATCCCCAGAAATGCCGCCGCCCACATCCAGAACACAGCACCCGGACCACCGATCGCCAACGCGGCTGCCACGCCCGTGATATTTCCCGTTCCGACCGTCGCCGCCAGCGCGGTGCAGGTCGTCAAAAGCTGTCCTTTCCCGCCGTTCCCAACCGTCTCTCCCCACCAGACTCTGATATGACGGATCGGAAATCCCCGCAGACGCACCATGCAGAGGACTCCAACCGCCAGAAACAGTCCCAGAAGCCACGGTCCCCACACCATTTTCTGTACGATTCTGAGCGCTTCCATCCGAGCACCTTTCTATATCTATTTTCACTCTATCAAATCAATCCTATGATTTACTATGATATTTCATTCTCCAAGCCGTGATATTGCCTTCCGAGAACTCTCTTTCCATCCACATTTTGTTACTGTACACGCATACGTGTCCAGTAACGGAATTTGCCGTGGCTTCGCATTTAAATACGGCAAATTCCTGCTGCCACCACGTTTTCTTACGGCACTTTCGGTTCCAAAAGTGCCTACCCGTGTACAGTAACCACATTTTCTTACACTTTCCGTAAACATCCGCAAACCCCATGACAAACCAGACCGGCAGTGCTACAATAAGCATATCGGACAGGCGGACAAATTTCCAAATCTCTGTCCTTCTGGAAAGGATGAAAACAATATGCCAGGTTTTACCACGCACTATATATTCGGCATGAAAGCATACAACGATATGCCGTTCACACCCTTAAAACACACGATCGCCAAATACCGCTGGCTCTACCAGCTCGGTCTGCAGGGACCGGATATGTTTTTCTATAATATCCCGATCCTGCGCCACCGCGATTACCGCAACGTCGGTTCCTATATGCACGAACACAAGGTAAACGCCTTTTTTGAGTGCTGTCTGCGCCGTATTGGAACCATCCGCTCGCGCCAGCAGCAGGAGGAAGCCATCTCCTATCTGGCCGGATTTATAAACCATTACATTGCCGATTCGATCTGTCATCCTTACGTGTACGGGCGCATCGGCTATCCAGTGGATGCCCCGACCTCCATGCATCACGGGATGCACGCACATCTGGAAAATGAGCTCGACGCGATCCTGCTCTGGAAATATAAAAAAAAGAAGCCGTCCGAATTTAACCAGACCGCCACGATCTGTCTAAATGGACAGGAAATCCAGTTTATTTCCCATTTCCTGGCTTCCTGCATCAACGAAACCTATTATCCGATCACCTACCGCAACAACTTCCAGGTTACTCCGGCGATGGTGCACCGCTCCATCTGGGCGCTGCGCTTCGGCTGCCGGACACTCTCGGACAAGAACGGCAAGAAAAAATTCGGCATTGCACAGGTCGAATCCATCTTCGTCAACCACCCAGTTGCTTCCGCGAAAATGGTAACGGACTCCGTAACCGACTACCGGAGCAGCTGTAACCTAAACCACGAAGCATGGGGCAACCCGTGGGATCCGACCCGCGTCTCAACCGCCTCGTTTGTTGATCTCTTCCATGAAACATTGGACAAATGCAGCCGTGTCTATGCGCTTTTAAACAGCGCCGTCACAGACAACATGCCGTTAGATAAACAGGATTTATCGCCGCTTCTGGCTGAACTGGGGAATGAGTCTTATCACAGCGGACTACCTGTTGAGTGAAAACACGTACTTCGGTTCCTGGTAAATAAAAGCTGTCATATGAAGAACACTCATCTGTTTCTCATATGACAGCTTTTTTGATCACTTTTCTCTTAATTATACACAGAAAATATCCCGTGTCTGTGCAGACAACCTCTTATTCTGCGTTCTCTGTCTCTTCCTCCGCCTCAGTCGTATCGTACTCGCCTGCTGCTTCTTTCTCTTTCACCTTGGAAATCAGCTCTTTGGTATCCGGAAGTTTGAAATCTGCGCCAGCCTCATAGGAACCACTGATAAACCATGCGTCCTCGTTATCCTGGTCGCTCTCCGGAACGATGCTGTAGGACAGTGTATACTGTTTCCACAGTCCGCCGTAGGAATCTTCACCGGACATCTCAATCGAGAAGTCCTGGGTGTGGACAATGTCGTTGAATCCCTTGATTAAATCTTCCGCATAGGTTCCTATCTGATCATCCGGCAGATCATCTGCCACTACCCAGATCAGCATGATCTGTTTCTTGTTCGGCTCCATATAGAAATGGAAATCGCGGCCGTACTCGTAGGTACTTGTATCCTTGAACATGTCTTCCGCGTCCGTGCTGACCTGTGTCCAGTCGATCTCAACATTTTCCTGGGTCTCAAAATTCGGATCTCCGACTACCGTCTCAGAAGTCGGTTTTACAATCGTACTCTCCGTGCATCCGCTGAGCAGCGCCATACACGCAACCATCATTATCAGAAGTTTTTTCATCGTGTTCTTCTATCCCTTCATTCACTCATTCACAGCCGGAACCAGCCCGAACCGCATGGCTATTATATAATATCGCCTTTTGTTTTTGTAGTCATTTTAGAAAAATTCAAAAAATCTTCATACTTTCCAAAATTTCCCGTAAACAATCCATCTGGACCATTTTACCGCCATTTAGCGCATCCAGGTTGTCAATCCAAATCCTCAACCGTAAGCTCTGTGTCATCCTCCTGCACACCCTGCTGTGTTTTGGCATCCTCTGCCTCTTTCTGTGCAGGTTTTTCTTTCAGCGGCTTCTTTTCCGTGGAACCAGTTCTTACTTTTCCACTCTCTGCCAGCCGGGACGCGGCTGCATCTGCCGCCGGAACCTGTCCTGAACCAGATCGCACATCCATGTCAGACTCCGCCTGCTCTGTGCTCTCATCTGCCTCCGCTGTGCCAGGCGCCCTGTAGGACGCGCCCATCCGCTTTTCAAGCAGTTTTTCAAACTCTTCCCGCGAACAGCCGATCTCCTGCAGACGCTGTCTTCTCCGTTTTCTCCGCTCCTCCTGGCGTCTCTTTTCTTCCTGATGACGCTGGTAGAACAACCATACAAGCGCCGCACACGCCGCTGCCAGAAGCACACTGACGACCACAATCAGCACCGTTCTCACCGATACTTTCGGAAGTTTCGGCAGGGTCAGGTGGAACGAAGATTTCGCCTGCTTTGGTTTTCCGGACGCGCCTGTATTGGATGCTGCCGGATCCGATGCCGTATTTCCGTCATCCGGAGCCGTCTCCCCGTTTGCTGCCGCTTCTGCCGCCGATGCGCTGATCAGATACACCTGTCCGATCTTGCGGTCGTTGTATTTGTAAGAAAGCAGTGCCACCGCGCCCAGCGGTGCATCCTCCGGCAGATCCGTTACCACCGTCTTCTCCGCATCCGCAAACGAAGCATCCTTCGGGATCGTGATGACTGCCGACGTATCCATCGATAAATCGGACGGCTGATAGCTATTGTCTCCGATCTGCACCGGCTGATCGCCGCTTGTGTATGCCGTCTCATTTTCCGAAATATTTACATTTTCAAACCGTAGAAAGCCGAAATCCAGCAATGCAATCGTATCCTGATAATGGGTCGCCTGCGTACTCTTCATCGTGACCGCGATCTGGCGTCTGTCATCCTTGATCGCATAGGTAACAAGCGTCTGCCCCGCAACGGATGTGTAACCGGTCTTTCCGGCCACCGCATATGGATAATAGTTCGGACTCTCTGTGTCAGTCGTGATAAGAAGCTTGTGCTCCGGCTGGATGGTCACACCGTCCGGATTGTTCTTCGTCGCCGGTAATCGGTAGCTCTTATCCTTACTGATCGTTAAAAGCGTGTCATTTTTATACGCCGCCGATGCGATCAGCGCCATATCATACACCGAAGTGAGCTGTGTGTCGTCATTCAGACCGGACGGATTCGCAAAATGGCTGTTCTCACAGCCAAGCTCCGCCGTCTTCTCGTTCATCATCTTCACAAAACCGTCGCGGCTTCCGCCCACATGCTCCGCCAGCGCATTCGCCGCCTGGTTGGAAGAACGCATCAGCAGCAGGTAGAGACAATCGCGCACCGAAAGCGTGTCGCCCTCCTCGATGGCGTTCTTGTTTCCGCTGCCATCTTCCACGTTGTAAACGGCATCGTGGGAAAATGTGACCGTATCATCCAGACTGCTGTTCTCAATGACTACGAGCGCCGTCAATATTTTCGTGATACTTGCCGGCGCCTTCTGCACATGGATGTTCTGCCCAAATAAAACCGCCCCGGAGTCCGCATCCATGACAATGCCTGCCTCCGACTCGATCCCCGTATCCGAGGGCCAGTCCGGCTTTGCAAATGCCGTCATCGGCATTCCGGCAGCCATCAGTGCCGTAATCATCAAACTTATCAGTAAACGTCTTAATCTCTTCATACGATTCCTTCCTGTCAGCTTTCCTTTTCCGGAAATCCTTTTGTATCATGAACGATATAAATTGGACGATCCTTCAATTCTGTAAACAGGATCGCGATATACTCCCCGATAATTCCCACAATCACGAACAGCATCGCGAACATAAAGCATAAAAGCACTACGATCGTCGCGTAACCATTGGGCGTTCCTTTGACCGCCCACTCATAAATCGTTTCCAGCATCACGAGCAGCCCCAGAAAGCCCACAATAATTCCCGAGTAAATGCCGAGCTTTAGCGGCAGATCCGAAAAGCAGAGAATCGTATTGATCGAAAATTTAAATAATTTCCGGATGCTGTACTTGCTCTCGCCCGCCACCCTGGCTCTCGCCTCATACTCGATGGTCGTCCGGTTAAATCCGATATTCTGCACATAGCCGCGCAGGAAACGCACTTTTTCCCGGTAATTGGTCTTTAACACCTGCGCCGCATTGGCAGTCAGCGCAAAGAAATCGGATGCGTTATTTTCCAGCTTCACATCTGAAATCTTGTTCAAAAATTTATAAAAAGCAGAAGACGTCAGGTTTTTGATGAATCCAGCCGATTTATTTTTCGTCCGGACCATGTTGATAACCTCATAGCCCTCTTCGAATTTTTCGATTATCTGCGCCACACATTCCGGCGGATGCTGCAGATCGGCATCCATACACACGATGCCCTCCCCGCTGCTGTGATCCAGCCCCGCAAGCATCGCCGCCTCATGGCCAAAGTTGCGTGAAAAGTTGATCACACGTACCCGCGGATCCGCTGCCGCCAGTTCTGCCAGAATCTGCCCCGAGGCGTCCGCACTTCCGTCGTTGACAAAAATCAGTTCGTAATTCCACGGCAGCGCCTCAAAAACCGGAGTTGCCTCCCGATAGAACTCATGCAGCGCCTTTTCCTCGTTGTAAACAGAAATCACGATCGAGATCGTCTTTGGTTTCTGTCCGTTCATATTTTCCATCCTGTTCTGCATGGTCGACTGTCTGGTTTCATTTTTCTTCTTATCTTCCATGCCGTCTGTCCGTTTTTTCTTATCTTTCTTACTCATATTTCATCTTTCAATTAAGCATCCGGGTCATCCAAAATTTCGATCGCTATCGAAGAATGTGCCGGAACCCGTTTTTCCACCGGCGGCAGCGTCATATAGTCGCCGTAAATCCACTCCAGCACATGCTCATAGCCCACCGGCACCATCAGCTTTGTGTCCTCAAACGGCAGATCCACCGCGTGCTCGCACCATGCGCCCTCCAGCGTTACATAGAGATAATCCGGCTGGTAATTGCTGTAATACCAGTGTTTCGTCTTCTTTTTGCGATCCTTCGCCGCTGCAAGTCTCTGCAGCTTAAATAAAACCGGCATCGGGACAAGGTGTCCCACACCTGCCAGCACACCAACCCGCAGCTTATCCATCAGGCTGTATTTGCTGAAATCAATCTGATCACGGTGTGCGATCGCCATTCCATAAATAACCTTCTGAAGAAATTTTGCGCTCCACGCGCCCACCTTACTATCCGGCAGGCGGTCAAGGACGAACAGATCCACCCAGAGATGGTTTAATTTTCCCTCATAAAACTGCATCTGCTCATTGTCCTCATGGACGCGGCTGTTGTCATAGATGACGCGCGTTGTAAAATCATAAAACACCTTGCCACCCCGGATCTCCTCCGGGCGCAACAGGGACATTCCCTCCGGCAGCTCCCGCGGCGCTACCTTCAAAAACATCTCATAATTGGCACGTGTAAATGCCAGATCGACATCATCATCCCACGGGATAAATCCCTCATGACGCACCGCGCCCAAAAGTGTCCCGGAATCCAGCATATAGGAAATCTTGTATTTCCGGCAGATCCGGTCTATCTCCTTCAAAAGGCGCAGATTCGCCCGGTGAACCTTCTCAAGCCCCGGATACGGCGGCAGTTTGACCGCCCTGAGGCTCTCTGATTTTTCCTCATTCATGATGGTTGTCCCCTCATTTTCTTCTGCAACTGCTCATTCTCTGTCACAGCTGCTCATTTTCACAGGCATTTTCTTACAGGCAGAGTATCTCCCCGCCTGTGAATTGCCGCGGTCCCCGTCCCTACTGACGGCATGCCTCACGAAGTGTCTTTGCCATATAATCAATCATTTCATCTGTCATGCCCGGATAAACGCCGACCCAGAAGGTATCGCGCATGATACGGTCGGTATTTTCCAGAGTTCCGGCTACGCGGTAGCCGCAGTTTTCTTTCCGCATCTCATCAAAGCACGGATGCTTGATCAGGTTTCCGGCAAAGAGCATACGCGTCTGCACGCCCTTTTCCTCGACATATTTGACTACCTTGTTCCGATCCACGCCCTCTTGGCAGGTCAGAAGGAAACCAAACCAGCTCGGATCGGAATGCTCACAGGCAACCGGCAGGATATATGCGTCCTCGGTTCCGGCAAGTCCCGCTTTCAGACGGGCGAAATTGTGTTTTCTGCGCTCCACGAAGGATGGAAACTTTTCAAGCTGCGCGCAGCCGATCGACGCCTGCAGGTCGGTCGCCTTTAAATTATATCCAAAATGGGAGTATACATATTTATGGTCGTAGCCAAGCGGCAGCTCACCATACTGGCGGTCAAATCGGTGACCGCAGAGGTTATCGCAGCCGGACGGGCAGACACAGTCGCGTCCCCAGTCGCGGAAGGAACGGATAATCTTGTTTAAAAGCGGATTGTCCGTGTACACGGCGCCGCCCTCTCCCATCGTCATGTGGTGCGGCGGATAAAAGCTGGAGGTTCCGATATCTCCGATCGTACCGGTAAAATGCCACTCGCCGTTCAGCTCATAGCGGCTTCCGAGGGCATCACAGTTATCCTCCACCAGCCACAAGTCATGACGGTCACAGAATTCTTTTACCTTCTGTAAATCAAACGGATTTCCCAGCGTGTGGGCAATCATAACCGCTTTCGTCTTTTCTGAAAGCGCCGCCTCCAGTTTGTCGGCGTCGATATTGTACTGTGGAATCGTCACATCCACAAATACCGGAACTGCGCCATACTGGATCGCCGGGGTTACCGTCGTCGGGAAACCTGCCGCAACCGTGATGATCTCATCGCCGCGGCGCACCCGGCGTTCTCCCAACAATGGGGAAGTCAGCGCCATAAATGCGATCAGGTTCGCAGAGGATCCGGAGTTTACAAGGGAACAGTATTTGACGCCCAGGTACTTCGCAAGCCCCGCCTCAAACTGATCGGTGTAACGTCCGGAGGTCAGCCAGAACTCCAGCGCACTGTCTACCAGATTGACCATCTCATGGTTATCGTAAACGCGGGACGCATACGGAATCCGCTGTCCCTCGGTAAATTCTTTTTTCTGATTATGATATTTATCGCAATACTCTGCCACCAGATCGAGAATCTGCTGACGCGCAGCCTCTTTTCCGTCCGACAGGGTTACTTTTTCTTCTGACATGTTTCTCCTCCTGCTTTTGCTACTGCTCTCTGCCGCACCCGTTCTGCCTGCTGCCAGACACACCTTTCGTGCAGCCGCCTGCATCTATTTATTTTTCTTCAAACCGAGCCGCATACGCCCGGATCTGCTCATCCGTCACCTCGCGCATATCCGCTCCGGCAAGCCACTTCTTCGACCATTCCACCGTCGCAGCCATCGCTTCTTCTACATGGAAGTGCGGCTTCCAGCCAAATACCTTTTTCACTTTGGAACAATCCAGTTTCAGAAAATTCGCCTCATGCGGACCTCCGTCATAGCGGTTGATCCAATGCATCCCGCCGCCCCATGTTTCACAGAACAGATCCGCCAGACGTCCTGTATTGACGCAGTCACAGTCATCCGGTCCGACGTTGTAGCAGCCCGCCAGCTCCGCATTTTCCCACTGCGCCTTTGCCACCGTCAGATACAAAAACAGCGGCTCTAACACATGCTGGAACGGGCGCGTCGAATGCGGATTCCGCACGATGATCGGCTCTTTCTTTTCCGCTGCGCGCACGCAGTCCGGCACGATCCGGTCCGCCGCAAAATCACCGCCGCCGATCACATTGCCAGCACGACAGGTTGAGACGGCGCAGCGGCCGTCCGTGAAGAACGACTGCTTATAGCTGTGTGTCACCAGCTCCGAACAGGATTTGCTATTGGAATACGGATCATAGCCGTCCAGCGGGTCATTTTCGCGGTAACCGTACTCCCATTCCTTATTTTCATAAACCTTGTCCGTCGTCACATTGACGAGAGAGCGGACGGATTCACACTGTCTGGCGCATTCCAGCACATGAACCGTACCCATGACATTCGCCGCATACGTGCCGACCGGATCCCGGTACGACTCGCGCACGATCGGCTGCGCTGCCAGGTGGAGTACAATCTCCGGCTTCGTCTCATCAAACACCTGTTTTAAATGGGCAAAATCGCGCACATCCCCATCCACATGGTGAATCGTCTCCCCCAGATGCAGGATCTCAAACATCGACGGCTCGGTCGGCGCTTTCAGCGCATAGCCGGTCACCTCCGCCCCCGCCAGATGGAGAATGCGGACCAGCCAGCTTCCCTTAAAGCCTGTGTCACCGGTCACAAGGACCCGCTTTCCTTTATAAAAATCAAGAAGTTCCATAGTTTTCCTCTTTTTAATTAATTTCGTGATTTCATCACTCCATTATCTTTGCTGAGTGCTCTTATTATATTTCTCACCCGTCCACTCACGAACCCGCGCTATCGCGCTCTACCGCCCTACTTCGCATGGCTGTTCGTTCGTTAATGGCGCAAGAAAAGAATATGTCTGCTTCGCAGCCGCATTCTTTCCTTTTGCGCTCATTATATCATACTTTCTTACAGGATTTGTGTATATTCCTTGAATTTTCCCTTACAGTATATTATTTCCACAGCTTCCAGGGCGCATTGCCTTCCTGCCACATCTGTTCCAGCTGCATCTTGTCACGCTGGGTATCCATACATTTCCAGAAACCGTCGTGGCGGTATACCATCAGCTGTCCGTCCTTGGCAAGCTGCTCCAACGGCGCTTTCTCAAAGACGGTATCATCGCCCTCGATATAGTCAAAGACGCCCGGTTCGAGTACCATGAAGCCGCCGTTGACGATCTTGCCGTCATCATCGTTCTTCTCACGGAACTCGCGGATGTGTCCGTCGCTGTCCACATCCATGACACCGAAACGCTGTCCAATGTTGACGCCGGTCAGGGTCGCGATCTTGCCGTGCTGCTTGTGGAATGCCACCAGCGCGTCCAGATCCACGTTGGAAACGCCGTCGCCGTAGGTCAGCATGAACGTCTCATCCCCAATGTAATCGCGGATACGTTTGATACGACCGCCCGTCATCGTGTGCAGTCCGGTATCGACCAGCGTCACGCGCCACGGCTCGGAATA
This sequence comes from Clostridium sp. AF21-20LB, assembly GCF_003478795.1. Lineage (NCBI taxonomy): Bacteria > Bacillati > Bacillota > Clostridia > Eubacteriales > Clostridiaceae > Clostridium > Clostridium sp. AF21-20LB. Next base: position 16,092 of record NZ_QUGD01000001.1, read on the forward strand.
ATTGTTATGCACCTGCATCTCGTTCTTCGCCAGATCGAAGGTCACATCCGACGTATGCAGGAAATAATCAGCAAAATACTCTTTTACTACATACTGTTTGTAGCCCAGACAGATCACAAAATCATTGAACCCATACTGGGAATAGTGCTTCATGATATGCCAGAGAATCGGCTGTTCTCCGATCTCGATCATTGGCTTTGGTTTTAAATGGCTTTCCTCGCTGATTCGTGTGCCGAATCCACCCGCTAATATTACAACTTTCATTGCACTTCTCCTTCTGTCCATCGTTTTTATCTAAATATATTCAAATGGTTTTCTTCCAAAATTCTCATCGCATCCCGCACTGCATCCGGGTCGTTATGCAGGTAGGTTTCCAGATCCTCATCGCTCGCCGTCCGGTAATTCAGTCCCAGCTCCCTTGATACCTGTAAATATGCTTTCCGGTACGGCGCTGTCCGGATTTCTGCCTGGGTTGTCCATGCATTTCCAAAGACCGTCAGCATGGTAAATGCCAGCATGCAGATATTTAAAAGTGTGCGTGCTGCCCGTTTCTCCGGCACCCGTGTTTTCGCCTTATCTGCCTCTGTTTCCTGCGCCTTTTCCCGGCACATACTCCAGACGAGTGCAAACGTAAGCAGAATTCCTACAATTCCCATCTGATACTGTATCTCGTACCGCGAGGACATCCCGTACTCGTCCTCAGGAAAATCCACCGCGCCGCCAGCACTAGCAGATGGTTACAGCCGCCGCTGAGAACCAGCAGAAGCGGAAAAATAGTCTTTTTATAAAGCTGAAACCGCACATTCAGATACAGTGCCAGCAGATACGAAACAAACACTGCCAGCCCCAGCAGATACACAAGATGCAGCCGGACAAACCAGGGGCTTCCTGCCTCCAGCTCCTGAATCTGCGCCACGCCGATCACCGACGATGCCACCGATTTCAGCAGAAACCGCAGGAAAAAGAGCGGCTGGGCGGCAAATTCCTGAGCGATTGAAACATCCGTCACTGCTCCACGGTGCACGTAAACTGCCTGTGAATTGCTCCAAAGATATAATACCATCGCAAAAACCGTTGTCAATGCCCCGATGCACCAGGTTCTCCGGCACTTTCGGCTCCAGGAGCGGCTGCTTGTTTCAGCACCCCCGCGCCGATCCGCCAGCCACAGTGCGCCGTATGCCAGCACCAGAATCACCGCATAGCCGCCGCTGTACGGTCCTGCCACCAGCACGACCAGCAGGATCGGCAGAATTGCCAGAAGCACCCGGTCAGACATATTCCGGCACCGGGTCGCCGCTGCATGGTCGAGGACTGCAAAATGGAATAAAAATCCGGAGATCGACAGAGTGCAGACCCAGCCGGTCCCGTTCGTCATCATTTCCCATTTATTCAGGCTGAAATATACAAACTGAATCAACAGGAAGGAAAGATAGCCGACCGAGCGGTTCCGCTCTGCGTAGAGCGCCAGCACCGCCGCGCCCGCACCCAGGCTCAAAACACCCAGAATCATGTCAAAATACGTATTATAGCCAAATAGTTTCACATTGATGATGCGCCCCAGATACGTGATCGGAACGCGCGTCAGGATATCCGGTACAAAGAATTTCGCCGGATTTGTCACATCCGGCAGATATGAATTGATCAGCCGGATATAATCCGAATACGCCACATTGTCTGAGGCATGAAATATATACCAGATATAAAATAAAATCCCCAAAATAACCGGAAGCCCTAAAAATACACGGCGTTTCATCCGTCTCTCCTCTTTAAAATGCTCAGCTGGTTCAAGTAAAGTTCAAATAACTGACGGTGTTTCTTCGTGATAACCTCCAGAATCACACCGCTGATCCACAGCAGGAACGAAATCACATAAAGCCCGGAACACGCGATCAGGGTCGGGAACTTCGGCACCATGCCGGTTGCCAGATAGCCGCTGAGCACCGGCGCGAAAAATGCCGTTGCAATCGCAAAACAAATGAGTCCCAGCCATCCAAAGAACGCAAATGGCTTGTAATCCCGGAAGAGTCTCGCGATCGTGCGTAGCACCTTAAATCCATCCGAAAATGTATTTAACTTTGACACACTTCCCTCCGGGCGGTCACGGTATCCAACCGGGATCTCCACCAGCTTAAAGTTCTTGTCCAGCGCATGGATGCTCATCTCCGTCTCAATCTCAAATCCGGTCGAAAGAATCGGGAAGCTCTTGACAAATTCATAGTTAAATGCGCGCGCGCCTGTCATGATATCCTTGATATTGCTCTTAAAAATCAGGTTGATAAGCCCACGCACCAGACGATTTCCCGTATTGTGGAACGGACGCTTATTTTCGGTAAAATACGTCGAAGAAAGGCGGTCGCCAATGACCATATCCGCTTTTCCCTGTAAAATCTGGTCTGCCAGCTTTCTCGCGTCCTCCGCCGGGTAGGTGTCATCGCCGTCCGTCATGACATAGCACTCCGCGTCAATGTCGCGGAACATGCTGCGGATGACATTTCCCTTGCCCTGCTGGTATTCATAGCGCACAACCGCGCCTGCCTCCCTGGCAATCTCATCCGTGTGATCCGATGAATTATTGTCATATACATAGATCGTTGCCTCCGGCAATGCCTCGCGGTAGTCCTTGACCACCTTGGCAATCGTCTGGCCTTCATTATAACACGGAATTAATACCGCTATCTTGTCCATTTTTCTCCTCCCGTTTTCACTCTTCCACCGTTTTGGCGGACCATTCCGGATTGATCACAACAGCCCGTTTTGTCTCAGCTGTACTTACCAATTCCAATTTTATCTCTCTCTGAAGCCCTGTCAGATCAAGCTGTACTTCCATCGGTTCATATTCCTTCTGCCCCGCCTGGATCACAGCTGCCGTCCGGCTGTTTGTCCCATCCGAGACGATGATCTCCACTTCAAATGGCTGCTTCATCATCCAGTAGTCCGGATCGCACAGAACCGCCCGGATAGTCGGATGATCGTCCCCGCTGGTATTCTCCCAGCGCCATTCTGGTACTTCTTTTTCCGTTTCCTGTGCATCCATGAAAGTCTTCTGCGTGCGGTACCAGCAGTTTTCGCGGCCATGCGCCATCTCAAGCCCTGCCAGCGTAAAGGACTGGACCCCCTGCAGGATTGTTTCCTGATATTCCATATCATGCACATACCATCCCGCCTCATTCATCCATTCCAGATAGCCTTCCAACGTCTCAATCCCCTGCGGGATCATGTCATAGACGCCCTCGCCTGTCTCCATCGCCGCCTCGATTTCATCGATATAGGCGTCTTTCTGCCCCGACAGCTCATTGACGATCGAATACCGGTTCCAGACCGGCACATCTTCGCCCGCAAGCCGCGCATAACTTCCCACATCCGACCAGGTCAGGAAAATGCGGTCAATCTTGGAACGTTCTTCCGGTGTAAACAGCTGATGATCGTGAAATACATAAGGCAGGTTGCTGCGGATGCTCTCACGGCTCACCGCCCGCATCGCCCATTCCCCGCCGTTCCAGACACAGGTGTAGGCATTGTAAGCGCGCCCGGCGTAAACAACTATAAACATAATTGCAAATACAACGCCACCTGTCAGACCGAAAGAAGTGGAAGCCAATCCCCGCAACACCAGACACCCGCAAAGCATTCCGGCGAATAAGAGTCCGCCCATAAAATAACGGCTGTGCCCCGTCGTTGCCGCCCAGAGGACAAAGGATGCGGCATACAGCAGAAATAAGGTTCCCGTCCTGCTGCTGACCCGCTTCCAAATCCAGCAGAGCCCGGCTCCCGCCGCTCCCAGATACATCAGCGCCAGATCCAGATTGTATTTCGCCGGGATCTCACTCAGGCGGTAATCTGGATGCCGGATCATCGAATATGCCCACAAAAGAAACTCTTTTATATTGCTGGGTCCCCATCTCGGGTCCTTAAAGTCCGTTTCCCCAAAATACGGCGAATGAAACAGGCTGTTATAATAAGGATAAACTGGATTTTTCATCGCTATCCCATTGTAAATCAGGTACACGCTGACGAGAATCACCCCCGTCACCAGACACCCCAGAAACAGCTTCGGTGTCAGATACTTCCGGATTTTCCACAGATACAGGAGCACCAGCGGCACCAGATACACGATATTCGTCATCTTGAGGCAGAACAGGATTCCACCAAACAGGCAGAATAAAACCGCCTCGCGCTCCCGCTTCGCCTCATCCAGCCCGCGCAGAAGCAGAAATACCATTTCCAGCAGAAACGGCAGCGCCAGAAGCTCGACCATGTAGCTGCCGCTCTCCTGAATCAACTCCAGGCGGCTGACAATCAGAAATGCCAGTACCGGCGCAAGATGCTTCGACCAGATGCATTTTCTTTCCAGCCGGTCTGCCTCCATGCTCAGGAACACCGTTACCTGCCGATAAATCACAAGCATCGCCAGTGCGTTTAACATTGTCCCCATCCGAAGCCCAAAAAGCGCCCTGAATGGATAAAACATCCGGTCGCCCAGCCGGAAACCGAACATCTGGAACCGTCCCGGTATCACATGATAATGAAGGTTATCCACAAATCCGGGAATCTGCGACAGCAGGTGATAGTTCTGCGTATCATAACTCTGATCCGGTGCAAATCCTTTGACCGAAAAGAACGCCAGGATGAACAAGCTTCCCGCTATAAAAAGCGGACTCACTCCCGCATGGTCCCATTCAAATCTTCCGATTGCCGCCATGACAGCGCCACATAAAACGAGCGCTGCCGCCCGCGACAAAACTGTTCCCTGTGGTACATGTAAAAGCCATGCCAGAAGATCCAGCATTTCCAGCCACCAGATAAAAAGCGTATAGGCAAGCAGCACTACAAAGCTGCGGGTAGTGACTCTCCATTTCGCCGTTTTGTCTGCCGGCCTGTTTCCAAATAACATACTTTTCCCTTGTAATCATCCAGTTTTCTTCATGAACCTGCTGAATCATTACTTCCTTTCCATGAAACAAAATATATCTTAAAAGAAATATTCTTCCAGCATCAGGCACAGTGCATGGTACACCGGAAGATGCAGCTCCTGAATCTTAAATGTCTCCTGCTCCGGCACGACAATCGCAGTGTCGCTGTACCCACGGATCCGCCCGCCGTCGCGTCCCAGAAGCCCGATAACCTTAAGCCCCTTTGCCTTTGCCGTCACGGCTGCATACAGGACATTTTTTGAATTGCCCGAGGTTGAGATTCCGAGGAACACATCCCCCTCTTTTCCATACCCAAGCACCTGTTCCGCGTAAGTCATGCTGCCATCCACATCATTCATAAATGCGGTGGTCAGTCCTGCATGGCCAGTCAGCGCGATCGCCGGAAGTCCCTGCTGCAGCTTTTCAGAAAGTTCCGCTCCCATCTGCGGGTCTACCGTTTTAGCGCCGCCTCTATCTCCGCCGAAACCAGGCGTTTCTTCACAAACCCCTTCATCAGCTCGCCCACGATGTGCTCCGAATCCGCACAGCTTCCGCCATTTCCGGCGATCAGAAGTTTTCCGCCGCGCTCATAGCACTCCTTCATCGTCTCATACGCAGTGCGAATATCCGCTTTTACCGGTGCAAGAACCGGATAGCGGCTGATCAGTTCGTCCAGGTACTCGTATTCCTTCATGATTTCTATTTCCTCCTGTCAGGTTTTTCGATGTCTATTGAGCTTCTGCATCATAAAATAAATACTCCCGCTCAAACATTTCCAGATTGTTCTGCGCTTCTTCCTCCGGCACCGCTGTGTCGGATACACGCGCAAGCATATTTCCATTTTCAAAAAACAGATCGGTCAGGCTGCCGCTGTGGATCAGCTCCCGCAGGAGATCCAGACTCCACTCCCAGCTTCCCGGTCCCAGATAGCCCGCTTCCGCGTAGACGTAATCCGTCTTCGCATACGCCATATATGTTTCAAACGCCTCCGGCGAGTTGACAAGTTCGACGTTGCCCCACGGCGATGTAATATCCTTATACGACTCCACATTGCACGGAAACTGCAAACAGTACGGATGCGTTCCAAATGCGATCACCCGGTTTTCCGGATCCTGCGACACTTCCTGCCAGATCAGCGTGTTTCCCTTTTCCTCCATCCGCGCCTGTTCCTGCGCCCGGTGATTGACACGCCCTTTATTCAGAAGATGAATCTCCGAAAATCCAGCCGTCCACGCCCAGCTGCTGATCGCCGTGACAATCAGATTTAATACCAGCAACGGCGCCAGGCACTTCGACGCGAGCGGATAAAAGCCGATTTTCTTAAAATACACCATCGCCCGGCATGCCCCCAGAATCAGCATAGAATACAGAAGCATGAAATAATTTCCGTCGATCTGGTAAAGCATCGACAGGCTGATCAGGCTGACGATCACAAATGGGAAGAAAATTACCAATGCCGCGTTCCAGATATGGGACTGCTCATCTCCCTTTTTAGACAAAATCCCATAAAGCACCAGCATCACAATCAGCACCGCCATCAGCGAGGTTCCCCACGCCAGAATTACATGCCCCATATCTTCACCCTGCGGCTGCATCAGCATCTGCCAGATGCGCCGCGCCAGCACATGAAGCGTTGATTCCTCCTGATAATTCTGCGGCAGCTCCGAGGTGGCAAATGGGTATTTCATTTTAAAACCAAACCATGCAAAAATCGAAGTAAACACCGAAGTGACCGGCATTCCCGTGATCTTCATCGTCCGCGCCCAGATACCGGCCAATGCCCCAAACGGCAGGCATAATGAGCCAACCAGGCGGACCAGATGGTGAAACAGGTCAGCCGCCGCCCCGCGCTCATGAAACCAGAACCACAGAAGGTACAGCCCCATCATGCCAAATACGGCAGTGGAAAAGACCAGGGAGGTCGGCTTCATCGTGAGGGACAGGAAATAGGAACCGGCTGCCCCGGAGAGGAATATCCAATGATTTTCATACACATGAATATACTGAAAGAAACATCCCAGCATAATAAGCTGCAGCAGCCACGTAATCAAATCCGCCTTGGCTGTGAGCGCCATATTCATGATGCCCGGCACCGAAACCGTCAAAACAGCTGCCATAATTCCCGGCAAGACGCTTCGATGCGTTAGTTTCTTCTCTGTTCCGGCTTCCCGGCTCTCTTTCCCATGTTTTCGATCGCCCGTCAACAGCACCGCATTCCAGACCATCGCCCCGATTCCCAGGACTGCCAGCCAGAGGTTAAAGAACGTCAGGTAGCTGTGGCTTGCCAGATCGCAGAGCGGAAGTGTCAGCACCTCAAAGCCCTTCGAATACACATAGACCATGCCGACCAGCCCCGGATTCTCATACAGCCCCGTTCCGCCTGCCACAATGTACTGAGAACGCACACCATACCAGAGTGTATCAAAGTCGAGTGCGATATTCAGGCGTCCCACCTGAATCAGGAACATCAGGGCACACCAGCCAGCCGCCAGCGTCCATGCCCGGCGCACCCGGCGCGGTATTTCCCGCGATCCCCCGCTGCCAGCCGGTTTGTTACTGTTCACGCATACGTGCCCAGTAACGGAATTTGCCGTGGCTTCGCATTTAAATACGGCAAATTCCTGCTGCCACCACGTTTTCTTACGGCACTTTCGGTTCCAAAAGTGCCTACCTGTGAACAGTAACGCCTGTTTCCCTGTCTCAATCACATGAACCGACACCTTGTCCCTGCCATCCAGCATCCAGGAAAGCGTCTGCCATCCCATGATGCACTGGCAGGAAATCGAGGAAAAATCAAAGCCCAGCGCCGCCACACCCAGAGCATAGACGCTCAGGCGCATCCAGGCGATTTTTCCAACGCCAAGGGCAGAAAGGAGGCAATACACAACGATTGCAAAGGAGGCGCCAAAAAGGAAGTCCATATAAAAAGAAAAATAAGGCCGCTCCCAGACCGTTCCCCTGAAAAACACCCGTTTTCTCAAAAAACGCCCGATCGCCAACAGGCTAATCAGATACACCGCCGACACCACCATCGGCAGAAATACCACATGAATCCAGAAAAACACCAGCACAACCGCCGTCAGCCAGCACATCCGGCTGCGTCCGCGCTTCAAAAGCGCCAGCCCCCCAAAGATCAAGACTGCCAGAATCGCAATCTCCATATACATCCGTTTCGATTCCGTGAAATGAATGTAATCTGCAAAAAAACCATTTCCCATAAACAGCGTTTTCGCCGGAATCAGAATCGCCGCCACGCAGAACAGCACCAGAAAAAGACCAGCCATGCGCACGGCTGCGTCTGGTCGTCCGTTTTGTCTCTGATTCTGCATGTCGATGGTTCCTCTCTTTCTAGTTTATGTACTCCCGGAATCTTTTTGTGAGCCGCATTCTATATACGCCCGCCTAAAATCCCGCGCACCGCATCCAGCAGCGTATCTGCATACGCGTCATAACCGCCCGCCGGACAGCTTCCGTCCTCTTTTATAAGTCCAGCCGCCCTATCTTCCGCGTGTTCTTTTGCCCCATAGCCGGTTCCGACAAGGACTCCGGTCACGCCAAAGTTTTTTCCTGCCTGCGCGTCGATGCGCTTGTCCCCGATCATATAGGAATGCACCTTATCAATGCCCTCCGGCAGATCGCGCTCTGCCATCTCAAACATTCCCGTCTCCGGCTTGCGGCAATGGCATTTTTTCTTATAAAGTCCAATCCCATGCTCCGGGTGGTGCGGGCAATAGTAGAACGCATCTACGTGTGCTCCGTCACGCTCCAGCACCTCATTCATATAATCATGAAGGATTTTTACATCCGCCTCGGTATAGTAACCTCTCGCCACGCCCGCCTGGTTGGTAATGACGATCACCTTATATCCGGCCTCGTTCAGGAGACGGACCGCCTCTGCGGTACCGTCAATCAGCTTCAAATCTTCTTTTCGGTGAAGATAATTGACCTCCACGTTCATCGTGCCATCACGGTCGAGGAATACTACTTTACAGCTATTTTTACACATGGAATGTATACTCCTTATCCGGCATCTGCACCTGAATATCGCGGTAGTCCCAGCGGTCCTCATCGCAGATCCAGCTCTGAGCGCCGCGCAGTTCGAAATTCCAATCCATCAGCTGTCCGCCTGCCGCTTCCAGGCGGCGCGCCACCTGATGTCTGACGTTGTATGGGCAGTACACAAGAAGGAAGCCGCCGCCGCCAGCACCTAAAAGCTTTCCGCCGAGGGCGCCCGCTTTTTTCGCCTCGTCATAGAGCATATCAATCTGCGGATTTGTGATCTTGCTGCTCATCCGCTTCTTGCTCTCCCAGCCGTAATCCAGGAGGCGGCCGAAATTGTGGAGATTTCCCTTTAAAAGCTCGTCCTTCATCGCATAGGAAAGCGCCTTTACCTCGCACATCGCCTGAAATGCGTCCGGTTTCTTATAGTTGCTTACCTGATCCTTGATAATATTCGCGGATACATGGATATTGCCCGTGTAGCATAACAACAGGTTATACTGCAGCTCATTGATAATATCGCGGCGGATGCGGAGCGGGTTTACCACGACGTTGTTGCGTCCGTGAAATTCGATAAAGTTAAAGCCGCCGAAGGTCGCCGCATACTGATCCTGATAACCGCCGGAAATCCCCAGATCGATCCGCTCCACGCCGTAAGCCAGATCCGCCATCGCATAATTATCCAGCGTAATTCCTTTCCAGCGCGCCATCGCGGTCAGAAGACTTACCATGACGGTCGAGGAGGTTCCAAGTCCCGAACCAGCCGGAGCATCACACTGTAAATAAACCTCGCATCCCTGCTTGATATCCATCGCCCGCAGCGCTGCCGTGACAAGATCCAGCCGTCCATCGCAGACGTAATTTTCCTTCGCATTGTACTTGACTGTCATATCAAAATCCAGGGAATGAACCGTGATCTGGTCATCATCCCTCGGAATGATCGAACAATATGCATATTTATTGATAGTACTTCCGATAATGGCACCGCCCTGTTCTACACAGAATGGTTCTACATCCGTACCGCCGCCGCCAAAGCTCACGCGCAGCGGCGCTCTTCCTCTGATTACCATGTAATGTCTCCTTTTCTTACGTCCTCCTGAAACCGGAAATAATCCTCCGGCACACCGATATCAATAAAATAGCCATCATTTACGATGCCGCCGAGACGTCTTCCCTCCTGCATCCACCTGGGGATGCACTCATTTTCCAGCGAAACTTTTCCCTCCGGAATCTCATCCAGCAGCGCCCGCTTCATCAGGTACACACCGCCGTTGATCGTGCCCGCCCCAGTATTGCCGTTTTTCTCATTAAAAGCGGTCAGCAGCCCGTCGGTCAGGCGCGCCGCCCCATAACGGGAAATATCCGGCACACCGCGCAGAACCAGCGCCATCTCCAGATTTTTTTCCTGCTGAATCCGGCTCAAATCGCCGAAATCCATCTGATAAAATGTATCGCCATTCAGGACAAAAAACTGCTCGTCCGTCACATATTTCCCGGCATTCTTGATCGCGCCCGCCGTGCCGAGCAGCTCTTCCTCATACGCATACCGCGCCCGGATGCCAAACCGCGATCCGTCTCCAAAATATTCTTCCACCATGCCGCCCTTATAACCGACGGCAAAAATAATATCATCAATTCCGCTTTTTTTCAGCCCCTGAAGCACATACTCCAGAAACGGCTTACCTTCAACCAGCGCCATCGGTTTCGGACGATCGCTTACCACACTGCGAAGCCGCGTCCCCAGTCCGCCAGCCAGAATGATTGCCTGCATACTGTACTTCCTTTCTGTCTGTTGTTTCTAACTCAATTTTTACTGTTTTTATACTGAAAGATACAATTTTTACTTTTGTCAATCTGTCAACCGCTATTAAGTCCAGTTTAACTTATATATCTTACCACATTTCCCTAGTGATTTCCACTAGATAGGGCGGTTTTATGCTGTTACCACTTTCCCATCGGATTTGCAGCGCTTCCTTGCGGAAATTGCAACAATTTGTTGATTTTTTTGCATGATTCGACAGATTTTTTTTATTTGGCAGACACTCTGTTCCGTGTTACAATCTTAGTTATAAATTGGGATTTGGAGGAAATGCGTATGGCTCGTGATATGACAAAAGGAAATATAACGGGGCACCTGATTGCCTACGCGGTTCCGCTGGTGTTCGGCAACCTCTTCCAGCAGCTCTACCACACGGTCGATTCGGTAGTCGTCGGACAGTTTTACGGAAAAGAGGCGCTGGCGGCGGTCGGCGCGGCGGGTCCGATCATGAATATCCTGACTTTTCTGATTGTGGGACTGTCACTTGGCGCATCGATTTTGATGGCAAGCTACTTTGGAGCAAAAGATTACCAGAATTTGAAAGATGAATTTGCGACCTCTGTACTCTCCGGACTGCTTTTGACCATCGTGCTCTCCGGAATCTCACTGGCCGGAAGCCGCCTGTTTATCCGCCTGACGCAGACGCCGGAAGAGATATCGGCGCAGGCATCCTTGTATTTGCAGATTATCTCGCTGGGTCTTATTTTTACCTTTTTTTACAATATTTTCTCCGCCGCCCTGCGCGCGATCGGAGATTCCAGAGCGCCGCTCTATGTCCTGATCCTGACGACCATTGTCAATGTATTTCTGGATGTATTCCTGGTTGGCATCTGCCGCCTCGGTGTTCCCGGTGCGGCAATCGCTACAATCATCTCGCAGGCAGTCTCTGCGCTCGCCCTCTTTGTCTATATCTGGTCGAAGGTGCCGCTCTTACGGCTCGGCATCCGGGATCTGAAACTGAAAACCTCGATGCTCAAAAAAACGATCGATTTCAGCTCCATTTCCGCCGTCCAGCAGACGATTCTCTACGTCGGCCGCCTGCTCGTCCAGTCCGGCGTCAATGCGCTCGGTGTCGATGCAGTTGCCGCTTTTAATGCCGTCTCCATCATCGACAGCTACGTACTCGCCCCGGGCGACAGCCTCGCGGCATCTATCACGACGTTCTCCGCACAGAACCTCGGCGCGAAAGAATATGACCGGATTCCGAAAGGACTTCGGAAAATGCTGGTGATTGCAGAAATTTATATTATTTTGACAGCGGTAGTCGTGCTGTTCTGCCGTCACCCGCTGCTCGGCATTTTCTTGAAGCCGAATGAAACGGAGGCGCTGCGTCAGGGCATGTCCTATCTGGTGCCGATGGCTAGTTTTTACTTCATCAGTGGTATCACCAATACCTTTCAGGGATATTACCGGGGAATCGGGCACCTGATGATCACCCTGTTCGCGACTCTGGTGCAGATTCCGATCCGCGTTGTGATCAGTTATGCGCTGTTTGGACAGCTGGGAATTCAGGCTGTAGCGATTGGTACGACGATTGGATGGGCTTGTATGGTGGTATTTGAACTTTTGATGTATCGGAGGTATGGACGGGTGGAAGCGCTGCGGAAGAACGATCGGTAATATAGAGTGCTCTACCCGGTAGTACAGGAAAGAGCCTGCAGCATACCGGCGTAGCTGGCTCTTTCCTTCCTTGGATAACTTTAAATTACCCTTACGCAAGAAAACGATCAGAAGCACATTCCCCTGATCGTTTTCTTTATTATATATAATTTTCTATCTTTTACTATTTTTTATTCAAAATCTTCCTTAATCACATCCCAAGCCGCATCAATACTGAAATGCTCGCGGATATAAACCTGCGTTTTCTCTGCCAGGTCTTCCAGGCGTTTTTCGTCTTTGTAGAGTTCTACGACTGTCTCGGCAAATTCGTCCGGCTGATCCTTGACGAGGAGAACTTTTTCTACATCCGGGATTCCCTCGCTGCCGACGGAGGTAGTGACGATGGGGGCACCGTTATAGATAGCTTCTACCACCTTGCCCTTAACCCCTGCGCCGTAGCGGAGCGGTACCACTACAATCCGGCAGTTCCGGTACAGGTCTGCCAGTTCTTCTTCACTTACAAAACCTTTGACGATGATGCCGTTTCCAGGCTGTTCCAGTGCTTTGATCTCGTCGGTTACTTTGGAACCTACGATGTAGAAGTTGACCTTGATCTGTTCCCGGATCTTCGGGAATACTTCTTTCGCGAACCAGAGCACCGCGTCTGCGTTCGGCGGATGCGCAAAGCCGCCGACAAACAGGAGTCCTTCCCGTTTGGCGAAGTCTTTGTTCAGATTCTGTAAAAACTCCTCATAGACATATGCCGTGATCGCCTTGACTGGAATCGTCTCATCAACGGCGTGGATCGCCTCCTCTTCGACGTAGGACGGATAATAAGACACCGCTACTTTGTGGAAGAGTGAAAACTCGATCGATTTCCAATATTCGGATTCCTGACGCTTTTTCACATCGCCGGTCAGCTCATACTCGCGGAACTCACGCATAAAATGAAGGTCGTGACCGTAATAAATCATCTTGATATCCGTGTGTTCTTTGATAAAATCCACATATTTCGTCGCGATATGCGGACGGTTCAGATATGCCACGTGGATATCTTTTCCATTTTTCACCAGCCAGTCCCAGATACCGGTCAGGTATTCCTGTCCGTAGAGGACCTCAATTCCCATCTGCTGCAGCGTAGACGTATACGGTTCCTCATGGAGGTAATTATCTCCGATAAACTTAACAACATACCCCTTTTTCAGGAACATTTTCAGGTACTGGAACGTTGTCTTGGAACCGGCATCTTTGTCAAAGGTCGGCACATAGTGATCGATCACGACAATGATCTTTTTGCCCATGCTGCGCTCGCGTGCGCGGAATGGATTCGGATTGCCGTTGTTGACGCACTGATTCTTGAACTCTTCTTTCCATTTTTCTTTGAGCTTCTCGCTGTTTTCCACCTGATACCGTTTCAGACCGGTTCCGTTGACATCCGTTCCGTTGGAAATGCCTTCGAAATGGATGACCTTGGATTTTGGCTGGTAAACGACGCGGTAGCCCGCTTTCCGCACCTCAAATGCCAGATCCGAATCTTCGCAGTACGCCGGGGCAAACCGCTCGTCGAAACCGCCGATCTGCTTCCAGAGTGCGGTGGATAAAAGGATCGCTGCGCCGGAAATATAGTCTACATCCTTGACGTAGTTATATTCTGCCTTGTCCGGATCGTCGAGGCGTCCGTAATTCCAGCCGGAACCATCGCTCCAGATGATGCCGCCTGCCTCCTGTAAACGTCCATCCGGATATACCAGCTTAGACCCTACCATACCGATGGTGGAGTCAGATTCAATGAGATTTACCAGGAAGCTTAGCCAGCCTTCTGTTACCTGGGTATCGTTGTTTAAAAACATCACGTATTTGCCGCGCGCCGCCTTCGCCGCCTGGTTGCAGTTGCGCAAGAAGCCCTGGTTCGTCTGGTTACGGCAGATCACCAGGTTATCGGCAAACTCCGCCAGATGCTCGGTGGCATCGGTTGAAACGTCATCTGCGATGATAACCTCATAGCTCACATCCTTCGTATGCTCCAGAATCGACTGCAGGCATAGATAAGTATAGTGAATCTGGTTGTATACCGGAATTACGATGGAAACCGTCGGATTTTCTTCCTTCGGAAGGTGGATTTTTCCGTAAGTCAGATACTCCTCACCTATCTCAAAATCACCTTTGATAAGGTTCTTTCCTTCCTCGGTGGTGTACATCTTCATCATTTTACCCGGATGAAGAATCGTCCGTTTCCAGTAGCCGAGCTTCTTGCGGCGTACCGTGCCCTTTGGATAGCACCGGTTAAATGCCTGTCCGAGCTTGCGGCGCACCTTGAAAATGACCGCCTCATGACCATTTAAGTAGGTCAGCGTCTTGCCAAGCTCTGCATTTTCATGGCGCAGATCAGAAATGATAACGTCCAGATTCGCCACGTGGTTATTCGTCAGGCGCTGTACCTCCTGCACTTTGCGGAGTGCCGTATCTTTTTCCGAATTTTCTGCCCGGAGCGCATCCAGACGTTCGTTTGCCCTTGCAAGTTCTCCGTCCACATGGGAAAGATCGGCTAATGTCTTCGTCTTTACCATGTAATCTTCCTGGTAGGTGCGCTGGTTTTCCCCGTGCACGTACTCCTGGAAGCCCCGTTCCATCGCCTCGTAAAGCGAAAGCAGCTTCTCATCCGCCTTCACATACTCCGGGAACTGTCCGATAAATTCCCGCTCGGCCTGACCGCCCAACAGACTCTTATAACGGCGGTAGAAATAAACCAGTGTCCTGTATTTCACAAAACCAGCCGGAACCGGGAATAAGAAGACCCACTCATAGTCGATCGCGTAGGTTCCGTCCGCCGTCACCAGCATATTTTCAAAAAGGGCATCAATGTTGGAGGCGCTGTAGCTCTCGTCCGCAAGAACTGCCCCTAAAGAAGCCCACCCGCCGCCATTTTCTGTTTCTTTATCCCGATAAGAATCCAGCTCGCCCAGCGCATTAAATACCTTGATAAATTCCGGTGTCACCGCAAATGGTTTGCGTTCCTCCGGGCGGATGCTGTAGATCTCATCCATCGCAGTCCGGATCGCGGAAACCTCCGCATCCGCGCCCTGGGCAGTCAGAATTTCTCCCAGAAGTTCCGCCCGCGTTTTTCCCTCTAAATACGGAAATACTGCTGTCATTCCCTCGTCCCGAAGCTCCGGTTTTGCCAGTTTCAGGGACGGATTCTGACGGTCAAGCACCTGATATTTTTCTTCGAAGGACTGGATGTGCGCCTTTCCCTCCGGATAGAGCGCCGTCTTCCAGACCTCGCGGGTTCCATTCTTTTCACGGATCTCTGTCCGGATCTGGAAGCAGTCTTCGCGGGTGCGGTTGTATTTCACATAGATAACGTCCTGTGAAGCATTCTCTGCTTCCGGCGCAGCCTGTCTCTGCCAAAAAACCAGAAATGCATTCGCAAATTCCGGGAACCGTCCGTCCTCGCAGGCTGCATCGAGCGCCGCCCCCATATCCATCAGCATATACTGCGGACAGTCATAGACCGGTAACACACCGGTCAGATCGCCTTTTTTCGGCAGATAGGCATCTGAAAAAATCTCTCCCGCCGTCCGGTAATCCGGCATCGGATAGTAAAATTCCCCGCCCGGAAGCAGCTGCTTCATTTCGTTCCAGGAAAGTGCGCCCGTCTCCCGCTCTGCGCCTGCCATGTATTTCACGCCAAACCAGTTGGAAGCCGCCGCAATCAAGGTTCCATGAGCAGAAAGAAGCTGTTTTGCGGCTGTCATCTGCGCCGCGCGTCCAGCCCTATCTGCCGCCGTCAAATCCCCGATCAGCACTACATATCCATATGTCCCGCCGCACTTTTCCGCTTCCCTCGCATACGTCTCCACATCCGCACAGACATAGCGGATCTTCGCCGCCAGCTCCGGCTCTGTCTGGAAACGACGGCGTACTACCTCCAGATTTTCTTCGGAAACATCCAGCACCGTTACCGATGATAAACGTCTGGCAAGCAGCCCTGTCAGCGCGCCCGCGTCCGCCCCGATCTGCAGCGCCTGCTGTTCCGGGTCAAATTGACACCAGTCCAACAGGTTTTCCCGCAGATCTGCCAGTGCGTACAGATAGGAAAGCTTCTTATTTTCCCGCAGCGCCCGGCGCCGGTCACTGCCGTATTTATCAAACAGAGCGATCAGCTCCTGATTGATTTTTTTCATCTTAATCTCCTTTTATCATGCCTGCAGATCTTCCTGTGCCGCCTCGTCCGCACTAAGCGACTCCGCCTGCTTTGCCGCCTCTCCGGCTGGCGATAACCTGATTGCTACATCCGGCTCCATGTCGTAGACACCGACCGTATTCTTATTGGAAATAACGGTAATATTAGCCACATCGTAGAGACGGTGGTACACCACGTGCTCGCCGCCCTCAAATCCGGTACAGCTCATGGACAGCAGGTATTCGCCGCCCTGCAGGGTCATCTTCTGCGTAAACGCGACATCGTAAATATCGCCCTCCTTGACCGGATGGACATCCGTTCCCTCAAACAGGGTGTTCGTGCCGGTCAGATCGGTTCCCTTCTTATCCTTGATCGTATAAGTAAAGATCGGTGCCTGAATCGGTGCATTGAAACGGATGCGCTCGCGGATGGTAAACTCTTCGCCTTTTAAAAGCAGGTTAGTAATATTGCCGCGCGCGTCCACCAGTCCCAAATCGAAGATCTGCGCCCTGCCGTCGCCGTACTCCTCGCGGTTTGCGTTGATCGTCAGCTTGTCGCGCATCAAGCCCGGCTTTTTCGCCGTTTCTCCGTTCAAACCAGCCGGATTTCCGGTGCCGTCCGATGCTGAACCAACTCCATTTTCTGCGGTGCCATCCACTGCCCCGGAGCCGTTTACATTTCCGGCATCGTTATTTCCAGCCTCATTTCCAGATGCACCATTCTCCGCACTTCCGGCTCCTGCTTTCTCCGCTTTTACTACCTTGTCCCCGGAAAAATCGTTCATCACTTCCAGCTCGGCGCGCAGCGCGTCCATCTGTCCTGCCAGAATCTTTTTGTAGAGATCGACCATCTTGCCCGCCGAACCCTGTGCGATAAATTCTCCCTTATTGAGCAGCACTACCTTATCGCAGTATTTGATGATACTTCCCATATCGTGGGTTACCATGATGATCGTCGTGCCGTTTTTGCGGATCTCCTCCATGCGGCGGTAGCACTTGGACTGGAAAAAGACATCCCCGACCGAGAGCGCCTCATCAACGATCAGGATCTCCGGCTCGACGTTGATCGCAAGCGCAAATGCCAGACGCACGAACATACCGCTCGAGTACGTCTTGACCGGCTGATAGACGAAATCGCCAATCTCGGCAAAATCGAGAATCTCCGGCAGCTTTGCATCCATCTCTTTTTTGGTATATCCCATCATCGTACCGTTCATATAGATATTTTCGATACCGGTGTAGTCCTGGTTAAATCCGGCTCCCAGCTCCAGCAGCGCCGAAATTTTGCCGCGCACCGTCACCTCGCCGGTCGTCGGCGTGAGAACGCCGGTAATGATCTTAAGGATCGTCGATTTACCCGAACCATTCGTACCGATGATGCCGACCGTCTGACCTTTTTCAACCGTAAAGGAAAGATCGCTCAACGCGTAGAAATCCTTGTGGTATTCTTTATGGCTGACGCTCAGAGATTCTTTCAGCCGATCGATCGTTTATCATACAGCCTGTATATCTTGGTCACATTTTTCACTTCGACCGCGTACTTCTCTGCGTTCTCCGCCTCTTGTGCCCCTGTGTTTGTTGTATTTTCAGCAGACATATATCTTTTTCGTTCCTCCTGTTCCACTATTCTCGTAGTATAGCATGTTTTCTATGTTTCTTGCAATTCCTGTACGCAGAAAAACACACCTCTTTCTATGTACTCACGAAAAACATTCGTATTTTTTTGTGAAATGTTTTGTATTTTCTTGACAATATCCAGATGCTATGCAAAAATCATGGCAAAGGAGGATGATTCTATGGATTTTTTAACAATGACAATTCGAAAACAAAAAAATATTGCACTCATCGCACACGACAATAAAAAACGTGAACTCATCGACTGGTGTGAGGCGAACAAAGAGATCCTCAAAAAACATTTCTTATGCGGAACCGGCACAACCGCCCGCATGATTACGGAATATACCGGGCTTCCGGTCAAGGGCTATAACAGCGGTCCTCTGGGCGGCGACCAGCAGATCGGTGCAAAAGTCGTCGAGGGACAGGTTGATTTTATCATCTTCTTCTCTGATCCCCTGACCGCCCAGCCGCACGATCCGGATGTCAAGGCGCTTCTTCGAATCGCCCAGGTTTACGATATCCCGATCGCCAACAATAAAGCGACTGCCGATTTTATGATTACCTCGCCGCTGATGGATGAGGAGTATGAGCATGACATCATCAACTTCCACCAGAATATTAAAGAGCGGGCCAAGACGCTGTAAAAAACACATTCTCCCTTGTATTTATTCTCATTCTTCGGTACAATGGTCGTTACCGTTTATGAGAACAGATACAAGGGAGATTTTTTATGTTGCAGAAATTTTTTTAAATACATTTTCCAAAGCATGGCGGGCATGCTGGGAATTTCCGTCTACATCCTCGCAGACACCTATTTTATCTCGGTCTACTCCGGTGCAGATGGTCTGGCGGTCTTAAATCTGATTTTACCGGTTTACGGACTGATCTATGCGATTGGAGCAATGATCGGGATCGGATCGGCGACCCGTTATGCCATCGACCGTGCGCAGGGCAAAAGCGCCAGCTTCTATTTTCTCTCCGCCGTAACCTGGGATATTCTCATCAGCATTCCGCTGGTGCTGGCAGGCATTTTCATCCCGGATAAAATCTTGCAGCTTCTCGGCGCAGACGCGGGGCTGACCGCGCTCGGAAAGCAGTATCTCCGCATTATTCTGGCTGCCTCGCCGTTTTTTATGTCCAACTACGCATTCACGGCGTTTGCGCGCAATGACAGCGCTCCGGCGATCGCGATGCTCGGCTCCATCGCCGGAAGTATGTTCAACATCGTGTTTGACTACATCTTCATGTTTCCGGCAGGTCTGGGACTGACCGGCGCGGCGCTGGCGACAGCATTCTGCCGCTAGTGACGATGATCATCTGCAGCACGCACTACCTGGGAAAACACAATCAGGTCGGATTTCATTTCCGCGCTCCATCCCTGCGCCACCTGATCGCCTGCTGCCAGCTCGGCGTATCCGCCTTTGTCGGCGAAATATCCTCCGCCGTGATCGCGATCGTCTTTAATTTCCTGCTTCTGGACTCGCCGGAAATGTCGGTGTCGCCGCTTACGGCGTCACTGCCAATCTCTCCGTCGTTGCCATGTGCCTGTTCAACGGACTCGCGCAGGGCACGCAGCCGCTCATCAGTGAGAGCTACGGAAAAGGCGATCACACGCAGAGCCGCCAGTTCCTGACCTGGGGCGTCATCGCCTGCCTGATCGTGGAAGCGCTCATTCTGGTGCTGACCTGGAGCATGACCGATCCACTGATCCAGATCTTCAACCAGGAGCAGAACGCCGAACTTCTGCATTACGCCCACAGCGGGCTCCGGCTGTATTTCCTGGGCTTTCTCTTTGCTGGCATCAACATCCTGCTGGTTGCCTATTTTTCCGCCGTCGCGCAGCCAAAACCAGCCATCGCCGGTTCTCTGCTGCGCGGGGCCGTCGCTATCATCCCCTGCGCTGTCACACTGGCGCGCCTGTTTGGGCTGAACGGCGTCTGGCTGTCTTTCCTGGCGTCGGAAATGATCACTTTCTTCGCTATTTTGCTGCTGGCAAGGTTGGAACATACTTCCAAAGAATCACATAATTTTAAAAAAATTTAATTTTTCCCAAAAAAATATTTGATATTTTATACCATGCGTAGTATATTGACGAAAAAATCAAACACACCAAAACCGTTGAAGCTGAGATCAAAGCAGCATATGCGCGCACAGAGAGTCCGGGAGGCTGAGAACCGGGTCGAGATGCAGGCTGCCAAATGGACCGCTGAGGCGCAGCCAAAAGCTGGATATATTTTCAGCCTAGTACTCTGAGACGTAGGGCATACGTTAGTTGCCGGAGATATGCAGGTATCTCGCAAAGCGCATGGAATCACTCCATGAATCAAGGTGTCACCGGCGTCCGGAGTGAGATCCCGACCGATATCGCGCGATGGTAAATCTGATAAAAGAAGAAAGCGATATCCCGTGTGCCGTATGTGGCAGAATACGTGAAATCCATGAAAAATGCGATTCGGTAAAAAAAGAAAACCGTCTGTAAAAGAATCTTTCATTCTTTCTCAGACGGTTTTCTTTTTCTGGCTTCAGAAGCCTTGTTCTGTCGTAAATGCTTTAGGTTGGTGGTAACTCATCCAATTCTGCCGGATGGTTATAAGCTTGCGAGCAGATTATCCATTACATTTCGCACAGAAACTCTTTTTCTACTTCTGCCTCAGACTCGGTATAACCTAACTGTGCAGCTAAACGATGTACCAGTACCTGCATTGCTTCCTGCTCTAAGGACTCGGAAACTACATGCTTTTCTGCTGGTGTGTTGTAATATGCCTGATATAAATTCTCCTGATATAAATCGTTATTGGATGTTCTTGTTGCTTTCATCATGATAATTACCTCCATCAAATAAAATTATATTTTTTCATATGATAGGCGGAAATCCATTGCAATATTCTTATGATGCTATTACGATATCCGTCTGTGAAAATCTCTTGTTTCTTTCGATGGCAATAATATAACACTGTCAAACAAAAAGTACCATCCCCGGAAGTGTATAAACTTATAAGTCATTTGCAATTATATAAACATAAGTTAATATATGTAATAAGTACCAATTTTGACACCCTGACTATGTACAAAAGTTACAAAAACATCCATACTTGAAATATAAACAAAAACGTCCGGCGGCGATTTGCGGATTTGTGCACCCCGCCTAAAAAAGAATGTACCTTGGCTTATTCGGGCGTCTCGCGCGGTCGCCTGCGAACGGTTCTGGCAGGGCTACGCGGATGGGTGCTGCCTACACAATGCGTGAACGGTGGCTTAACGGGATTCGCGGATTACCTCCTCAATATTTTTGTACGGAACCCGCGTAAAAAGCCCCCGCAGCTCTTCCGCCAAATCCAGTGCCATCGCGATTTTTGTGAGTGACAAAAGGGAAATCTGCCCCGTCGCCTCAAATCGCTTAATTGAGCCATAACTCACCCCACTCATGTCCGCCAGTCTCTGCTGTGAAATAGCGCGGCGTTTCCGGATGTTACGCAGCCGTGATGCCAGTTTCTGATCCAGTTCATCTGCAGTTTCCCAGATAAGTGCTTCCATATTGCTCTCCTGCCTCTCTAAAGATAATGACCTAACATGTCCTGCACACATGTACGAATCTGTTTTATCAGTTCCATGCATCTCGTTTTTTTCATTCCGGCTGCAAGCCCAACTGCAAGCAGCTCCTTCTCACCCGGATTTCGTCCATTTCCATCTACGCTGGTCGTATGTTCCCCATAATATGTGTTGCTATACGTCAGATCATACGCTGGTCCCAGGCGCCATTGCTCTTCCTCCTCCCGATATATATAAGTAAAATTCTTTGAATGATCATCCCGGTTGTGGGCAAACACATTAAAACACATACGGCGGAACATGTTTTCTATATCTTCTGCCTTCCCGTTCGTCAATATTTTCGTTAATTTCATCAATTGATGGTAATCCAGACTTGGCTGTTCAAAATCCAGTTCTAATAACGCCGCTGCCGTCAGCATATGAACCCGCTTTACCATCCCATTTTCTATTTCCCGATCAAATCGTCTGGTTCCAAAATATCCTTTGCATCGCCTTGAGGGAAACAATCTCGATTCACTCATGACAATTCCGCACTGTTTTGCACAGCACGCATAGTCATACTCCATCTTCCCTGCATCTTTTCCATCTATATGTGCCGGAAATTTAATCAGCCAGTCCTCTCCCTGAATCTGCGTCATAATTTTCGGGCGCGCACCTCCGCTTGTACCGCCCAGCCGGTACAGTTCATCCAGTTTGTCCGAGTATTCGGTATTTAATATTTTCTGGCAGGCCTCCGCAAGTTCGTCCAGATTATCATTTTTCTCCTCAACCGAAAGTTCCCGCTGCGGACGATAGGTCAACGCCCCCATCCCAGATCTTCCCACAACCGCCAGCCGGTCTAACACTGTCCAATCGTCTGGCTGCTGCTTATGCGCCAGCAAAAGACGCCGCAAAAGCAGGCGCCCCCACGCATCTGGCAGGCTATCCGCAAACACCCCAAACAAACCTTCAAAATAATCCTTATTTGGAATAAACACCTGCTTTTTCAAAGGCAGTGAAAACGGACTGATCGAAAATCCCTCTTCCAGCCATGCATCATCATACTCAAATGCCACCTTGTGATTCGCTGTTAATGCAAGAGTTCCTACCAGTCTGTCTTCATACATAACCTGAAGTTTCTTTCCTGTCTCCATCCGCCCTATCCTTTCTCCTTTATTATCCCATAAACACAAACTTTGGGGAAATTCTATTTTAATTTTTTCCATTTAAATCATGGATAAAATATTATCTATTAATGCTATATTTTATTTGTTTTGTATAATATATTATCCATTTATTTTAATCTATCCACCCTGATTTTCAAGCCTTCTACCTTCGCTTTTCAAAATTTCCCTCTTTACATCCTCTTCCATTTTTTTATAATAACCCTCGCGCAACAAAATATGGAATCAAGAGGCATAAAAAAAGAATCACCCGAACTAGCACTTTACGAGTGATTCTTTTTATTTAGTTTTAAAAAAACTTTGCAGCCCCCTTCCGCCCGGACATCCGGCACCTTACCCGTCCTTCTCCGGCACCTCATCCCGCCAGACAACCGTCTCCACATCCTCAAACAGCTCCTGGTTGCGCTCGACCGTCAGATAGACAAAATCATCCGGCTGGTACTCATCCAGAAGCGCTCCGTGTACGTGTCAAAGGTCGCAAACACCGTTTTCCGGTACAGCTTCGGCATAAAATATTTAAGGTTCTGGCTAAAGGAATCGCCTACCACCAGAAGTGTTTTATCATTCGGCGAATCCGACTCAAACACTGCAAAGCTGTTGTCCTCGTTCATATCCACCGTCGTAGCCGTCACCTCCGGCAGATAATTCTGAATCACATATTCGGTATCGTCGCTGTACTCTGCTGCCATATTAAGCATCCGCGCCAGGTCTCCGGACGCCGGTCCTGCCGCCTCAATCGAGACTGCACTGAGCGGTGTAGAGGTTCCAAGCAAAGTCTGTGCAATCTGCTGGCTTCCGATAAAAGAGCCGATCTGGTTCCAGTGCGTATCATATTTGTAATAAAGCTGATACGTGTCCGCCTCTTTCAGAAGCTCCGGCTTCATGTCATACACCGGAAGTCCCTGCGCCGCAAGCTCCGGGAGCGCCGCATCCAGACGCGACTCACTTCCGTATACCCGGACCGAATCCGGCATATATTCCGCATAGACACTTTCCTTGTTGGGTGCCTCAAACATCACAAACCGGATGCCGCGCTCTTTCATTTTCTCGTTTACCGAGGTAATCGCGTCCGCCAGCGCTGTTTTCTCATCCGCCGTATAGAGATTTGTCCGCTGATAATCCGCCAGCGCATCCTCGCCGTCCTCCGAAACGGTGTAAAACAGCCAGTTTTCTTTTCCGACCGTCACATCCGAAATCGAGCTTTCATTTAAAAGCTCCAGATCCAGCTTTGTCTTCGCCTTGACAAACAGATTTTTAAACGGAACATGGTCGTTGTAATACGCTTCAAATTCCGTCGGAATATTGTCAAAATTAGCAGCCGACAGTTCCGGAAAGGATGCCAATTCCCTGTTTTCATAATTCTGCTGGTCCAGATGGCTCCTGACCGCCGGATAGACAAGCGTCGGCAGCACCAGGCTCGCCACAAAGGAACCAATCAGAAGTATTTTTGTCCCTGTCTCTCGATTCATATCTCTCGTTTTCTTCTCCCTGCATGAATCCATCTTTCTGTACTTTCACGCCCTGCCGCCCATGCTTTCATTTTTATGTTCTCATCGCACAGACAAACATACTTTCTACAGCGCTTTTAAAAACGGAAATAAATAAATGGATTATATGTATTGTTGACAAGCAGCAAAATGGAAAACCACAGGATCGCCATGTAACCGATCCAGCTTGTGACCGTCACCGATCCATCCTGCGCCAGCACGCGCCCTTTCCATTTCATCCAGAACCACTGCACCGGACCACATGCCAGCAGTGCCGCCGCCAGAAACACCCAGAGTTTCCGGTTCATGTAGCGTTCCATCAAAACGACTGCGCTGTGCGGCACAAACATATACCGGATAAAGGAAAATGCCTGCCCGATCGTGTCCGCGCGGAAGAAAATCCAGCCGATCAGCACGACAAACACCGCATAGATATGCGCCAACGGCCGGAATTTCTCCTGCTTCAGCCATTTTCCCAGAAAACAGCGCTCCAGCACG
This sequence comes from Clostridium sp. AF21-20LB, assembly GCF_003478795.1. NCBI lineage: Bacteria > Bacillati > Bacillota > Clostridia > Eubacteriales > Clostridiaceae > Clostridium > Clostridium sp. AF21-20LB. The sequence continues at coordinate 40,915 of NZ_QUGD01000001.1, forward strand.
TTGAAAAAGCCATGGTAAATGCCCCAGAAAATGAACGTCCAGCCCGCTCCGTGCCAGATGCCGGTCAGCAGAAAGACCGTCCAAAGGTTGACATACGTCCGCGCCGTGCCCCTCCTGTTTCCGCCGAGCGGAATGTACACGTACTCTTTAAACCAGCTGGAGAGGGAAATATGCCATTTCCGCCAGAAATCCTGGATCGAAGTTGCTGTGTACGGCAGCCGGAAGTTTTCAATAAATGTAAAGCCAAACATTTTTCCAAGCCCAATCGCCATGTCCGAATAGCCAGAAAAATCGAAATAAATCTGCAGCATATAGAGAAGCGCCGTCAGCCAGAGCATCGCCTGGCTCACATCCGCCGCCTGATACGCGTAGACCGCGTCCACCACCTCGGCAAAGGTATTTGCAGGATGACCTTCTTTCCCAGACCGAAAATAAAGCGTTTCACGCCGTAAGAAAAGCCCTCCAGCGTGACGGTCCTGTTTTCGATCTGCTCCTCGATGTCATGGTATTTCACGATCGGTCCCGCTATGAGCTGCGGGAAGAAGGAAATATAAAGCATCATGTTGAGCGGATTTTTCTGTGCCTGATTTTCGCCCCGGTACACATCCACCACGTAGGAAAGCGCCTGGAAGGTATAGAAGGAAATTCCGATCGGCAGCGTCACCTGAATCGCCGGAAGCGCTATATCAAACCCGCGAAGCAGCGGATTCAGCACCTCGGCGAGGAAATTGTAATATTTAAAATAGCCGAGGATCAGAAGATTGAGCGTCACGCAGAGCGCCAAAAGCCATCTCTTTTTCCCGAATTTCTCCACCAGACGCCCGAAACCGTAGTTGAGCAGAACCGAAAAAATCATGAGCACCACATACCGCGGTTCGCCCCAGGCATAGAAAAAGAGGCTGAATACGGTCAGGATGCCGTTTTTGAACGGTTTGGGGCTCACGTAGTAGAGGAGCAGGATGCAGGGGAGAAGAACCCATAGGAAGATGATTGAGCTGAAAACCATTTTATGTAAACTCCTATTGATAAGTTGTCGCAGAAGGGAGCTGCCGGAGGCGGCACTGGCAGCTTCTCAGATTATCGTTGTTCGCATCTCGATAATCCAATAGCCGTCAACACCATCTACAGCAGCTCCCTTCCCATCTACAGTACGTCTGAGAAATGGGGACGAAGTTTTTTGAATACCTTCAGTCCTATTATCATCAAAATAAATGTTACCACCCAGAAATAAATCGTCATCGTCGGCCGCTCGAAGAACCAGCTTCCCGTAAGCATGCTGTCGCGGTAGCCTGCGGCGATGTAGTAGAATGGGTTAAGCTTGAATACCCACTCCAGCCAGGATGCGCGGCTGGTGAAGATTGCCTCGTCGTACATGATCGGGGTCAGCCACATGCCGAACTGGAGGCAGATGCCGACGATCTGCGCCATATCTTTAAAGAATACCTGCACGGCGCTGGTAAAATAGGTAAGCGCCAGTCCAAGCATCGACGCCGCAAAGGAATAGTATAACACCTGAATCCAGGTTGCAGACGGCATACGCCCGTCAATCAGGTACAGCCCCGCCATAATGATCAGGAAGCAGGCATGTACCAGGAAACAGGAGATAAGCTTGATAACCGGAAGCATCTCCACCTGGAATACTACCTTTTTAACCAGATAATGGTACTCCTGCAGGCAGTTTGTGCCCGTATTTAAAATCTCGCTGAAATAAAACCACGGGATGATACCCGGCGTCAGCCAGATGACATAGGTCGCCCCCGGAACCGGCGGCGCATTTTTCATGCCATGTTCACCGAAGATGAACGCATAGATCGCGATCGTAACCATCGGCTGGATAAACATCCAGACAATTCCAAAGTATGAGCCGACAAAGCGCTTGCGGAAATCCGCCTTGGCAAGCTCGGTGACCAATTTTCTTTTTCCTATCAGTTCCCGAAACAGGGAAATCAGTTCCCGCATTCTATCCTAACTCCATTCTTAAAATTTGAATGCATCCCGGAAGCCGCCCCATTTCTGGTCTTTCTCCGAAATAATCAACTCCATGCCTTCCTCGATCGGCCACTCAACGCCAATCTCCGGATCGTTCCATGCCATACCGCCCTCATCGCCAGGATGATAAAAATCGGTACATTTGTATGCAAATTCTGCCTCATCGGACAGTACCAGGAAGCCGTGTGCAAATCCTTCCGGAATGTAGAACTGCTTCTTGTTCTCCGCGGAAAGAACCACGCCAAACCATTTTCCGTAGGTCTCAGAACCGGTACGAAGGTCTACCGCCACATCAAATACGGTACCGCGCACAGCACGCACCAGCTTGCCCTGGGGATACTGTTTCTGGTAATGAAGTCCGCGCAGAACGCCCTTGACAGACATGGACTGGTTGTCCTGTACAAATACCATGTCGAGTCCCGCCTCATGGAAATCGTTCTGATTGTATGTCTCCATAAAATAACCGCGCTCGTCCTTGAAAACAGTCGGTTCAATTACATAAAGTCCCTTGATGTCACATGGTGTTACTTTAATCTTTCCCATTTTTCTATCTCCTTCTTATGCAGGTATTTCAATTCATTTTTCAATACGTAACTGGCATCATCCTTTTCGGCTGTGCCATCTTTAACTATATCATTCGTTTTTCTGGCTGACAACCTTTTTTACAGATGTTTGTGCCTCTTTCCCCCGCTCATTTTCATCCAGCGCAATCTTCTGCGCCAGATCCTTGATCTTCGTCTCCAGCTGCGACTGTTTAATCGACATATGGAACATTTTCACAATCAGGAGGAAAATAACCGCCAGATAGATAAAATTGGCAGTCGTGTACGTTCCCGCCAGCTCCGCCAAAAGATCCGGCAACCCCGGAAAGATACTGAACACAATGAGAATGGACGAGAATCCCAGCCAGAAAATCGAATCCTCGATCTGGAGTTTTGACTGCCGGATCTTCCGCATAATCATAAAGGTTGTCAGGATTGACACGACGATCAGGACAACTCTGAGTGTTGGCGTCATGGCGCTACCTCCTCTTTCTGAAATTCTGGATTAACAGAATCGAAATCAGCATTTTAAGCATATACCGCATCGCATTGACCGGTGTCAGGTAGCTGACTCCCAGAATCCGTTCATCCATGATGACCGGCACCTCCGCCACCCGCGCGCCCTGGCGGATCAGGTAGGAAACGGTGTCCGGCTCCGGACCGTAGTTAAGCCCCGATGCAAATTCGCGGATCATGCGCTTGCTGAACATCCGCATTCCCGAGGTCGGATCCTTGATATTGACACCAGTTGTGAAGCGGATCGCCATCTCGATCAGATTACTTCCAAGCATCCGCATCGTAAATGGCTTTTTCTCCCCGACAAATCGGGAACCGATGACGATATCGTAACCTTCTTCCATTTTCTTGATCATGGATTCCAGATACTCCGGACGGTGCTGTCCGTCTCCATCGAGCTGGACCGCATATTGATATCCGTACTTGTCGGCATATTTAAGTCCCGCCTGAAATGCCCCCGCCAGTCCCAGATTGACCGGAAGGTTCAACAGATTATATCCATTTCTCTGGCAGATCGCCGCCGTCTCATCGCGCGATCCGTCATTGACGACCACATAATCATACTGCGGAAAATTGGCAGTCAGATGGTTCACAACCCGCTCTATATTTTCGGCTTCGTTGTACGCCGGTATGACTATCAAAAGTTCGGCTTTTTCCGCCCCAGAAGCTTCTTCTGTGGACAATAACGCCTTATCTTCCATCGCCCGCTTCTCCTTCCCAGTATGCCGGATTCATCGTCAGGCTTCGAATCAGCCCCTCCGGCAGCTTTTTATAATGCTTTCCCAGCCAGTACCCGGCATATTTGCTTCCGCTCGCCATCACAAGCTGCGGCAGAAGAAGCGCGTGGCCGTTTTCCACCAGCCATTTCGCTGTTTTCTTCACCAGACGGATTCCCTCGCCCTCCGAATGAAGTCGCCCAAACACCTCGGGGTGATCCGCCTGCGATACGCCGAGGTCGAAATTCCGGTGCAGCTGCTGCATCGCCGTATAATTGTGGGAATGGATGACCTGCGCGTCCGCCGCGTAGGCAATCTGATACCCGGCTTCCACCGCGTGTCCGGCAAAAATCATATCCTCGTTGAAAATGGTTTTCTTCGTAAATCCGCCAAGCTTCAGGTAAATATCCCGCCGGTATGCCGCGCAGACATTGGAACAGAAATACGTCTTGATTCCCAGCTCGTCCTCGTCCTCTTTCCCTTTCAGACGCTCACCGCCGGATAATTAAAGTCCCTCGTATACCGTTCAATCACACCGCAGTCCGCCGCCGGAAGCTGTCTCGCATATGCTGCCGCCACACGTTCCGAAGCATCCAGCGCCTCCAGAAGCTCTTTTACCAGATTCCGGTCATAGGGCACGCAGTCGTGCGTCATGCAGATGCAGACATCCGCATCTGACTTCAAAATTCCCTCATGGCGCGTCCTTCCATGGTCAAATTCCGACTGGCGGATATGGCACACGGTCAGCTTCGTATCTTCCCCCTCAAATAAGGACTCAAACCGCTCAGCATCCCAGTACTTTTCTTCCGTATTCATGATGATCACACGGTCCACCGGCACACTCTGTTCCAACAGCCGCCGCAGAAGTTTTTCCAGCTTATCCCCCGGTTTGAACGTAGGTATAATCACATCGGCTTTTCTCATTTTTCGTACTCCTTATAGGCTTTTCTGTAAAAATGCATCAGAATCTTTACCATCCAGTCCGGCCACATTTTCCGGAACATCGCCATCTCATCCGCCGGGCGCCGGTTGTCCTCGATGCAGGCTTTCGTCGTCGCCGCCGCATGGACGCGGTAGGCAATCAGCGGTTTTTCCGAACAGATAAAACGCCCTTTTTTGCCCGCCAGCTCGTAAAGGTTGTCCCAGTCCAGCGCAAAATCATACTCCGAATGGAACATATCGTCCCCAATCTGTTCTTTATTGTACGTGCAGGACGGACAGCAGATCGAATTGCCAAACCAGACACTGCTCCGCTTGATCCAGGTGCGGTCCGCCAGAAAATGGAAACGCAGCGGCAGGCGCAGTATCTTTTTTACCAGCCAGACCATGTTAAATGGCTCCGGAATGGCTTTCATTTTCCCCTCTTTCTCCGTCATGCGGATCGTGAGATAATCGCTCGCAAACAGCAGCAGATCCGGATATTTCTTCCAGGCTTTTAAAAGCTTTTCGGCATAATCGCTGCGGTATCGATCGTCCTGATGCGCGATCGTGACAAAACGCCCCTGCGCTTTTCCATAGGCAAACATCCAGTCCTCACGGATATTGCTCGCCCCGTCCCGCACATAGAGCGGCACCTGATACCGCGCTGTCAGCTCCCGGATATAGCTGCTCGGCGTCGAGGTACAGCAGATCACCTCCGATTTGACCGTCTGGCTCGTCACCGAACGCAGACATTCTTCCAGATACGGCGAATCCTTGTATGCACAGACCGCAAATGTATGAATGATTTCCTGCTGCATCTCGTTTCCCTTTCTCTCTCGCTCTTTCATGCCGCACTTCTGCCTTCTCGTTTTTCAAGAGCGGTACCTGCTTGAATTTATTTTTACCAGACTTATGATCGATTTTAACGTTTCAAACATCTTTGCCTGTTACTGTTCACGCATACGTGCCCAGTAACGGAATTTGCCGTGGCTTCGCATTTAAATACGGCAAATTCCTGCTACCACCACGTTTTCTTACGGCACTTTCGGTTCCAAAAGTGCCTACCCGTATACAGTAACCTTTGCCTTCTTCTAGCTTGCTTATGCTTACCGGCAGAACTTCATCCAGATATCCAGATAAACCGTTGCCGCCAGAATCAGCGCCGCCGCCCCTAACACCAGCGCATGATAGTTTTTATTCTCCATCCGCACCATCACCCGCTCCGGGTTTAAAACCAGCCAGACAAGCGGCAGAAATGGCAGGTAATAGCGCCCCTGTACGCCGTCGATATAGGTATTACCCGGTCTGGTAAATGCGATGTACATCGAAGTCCAGACCAGCACCGCCGTTCCCACGCAGAGTATAAATATCCACAGCTTCTGTTTTTTTGATAGACGTTTTCCACAGGATGACTGCCCGGCTGTGAGGATAACGGCCGCCGAACCAGCATACAGCGCCCACGGAAATGACATCGTTCCCGTGTGTCCCAGAAGCCCCAGGGAATTTTCGCCCAGTACATAGGACGGAAGCGTCCGGAACAGGTTGCACATCAGCACCCATGCATAGGCAAGCGGCTGTCCCAGAATGTATGCCATCTGCCCTTTCTCGCTGGTGCTGTCGCCTCTCGTATCCCCGATATCGCGCGGCGCGATCAGAACCGGCAGGATGAAGGATAGCATCATCAGACCGCAGATCACGATAAATCCGCCCTTCATCAGGTACATTTCCCGTTTAGAACGGAACTTTTCTGCCGGAATCATCAGTCCCAGCAGAATGAGCGGCGCATATACCGCCTTGACGCGGCAGCCCCAGACAAAGGTAAGCACGATGAGCGCATACGCTTTCCAGTCCATTTTCCGCCCGCCAAGCGCCGCTTCCAGAATGCCCGCAAAAGACAGCCACAAAAACGCTGTGACGGTCGGGTCATAGGAATATGCCCCCGCCAGCATCATCGGCTCAGGCATCAGCGCCAGAAATGCCAGGATTGCCTTGCCGACCGGTGTTTTTTTGATGGCAAAATACAAAACTGTCGCATAGACATAGAGATTTCCCAGCCGCCCCAGCTTATACAGGATTCCAAATGGGATATGAAGCAGCCCGCCCGCTTTCAGCACCAGCGCCGAGCCCACATATCCAGTCATCGTCGTTTTGTTGAGATCCGTACTCCAGAGATGTTCACCGTGCCGGTAACCCGCATTCTGATTCAGATACGAAGTGAGCGCCGCCTGCTCGTCCCGATTCTCCGGCTGATTGTACGGCCAGGTATCTACGCCCGTCGTAAACTCCTGTAAAAGCGCCGGATCCGCCTGCACCGGCGTTCGGTAATTTGCCATCCAGAACGCCTGCGCGAAATGCACTTCCTCATCCCAGCTCACCTTATTTGCCGGGAGCGACAGTGAAAATACTGTTCCAAACGTCAGGGAGATCAGCAGAAATCCAACCTCGATGCGCTTTGCCACGAAATCCCGGAAGCAGAGAAGTGCGATCAAAACCGCCGCCGCACACCAGAAAAGTCCCAGCCGGTACCAGTTGATACCTGCCCGCGCCACCGTCGCAAACCCGGTCAGTGCAAGCGGCATCCCGCCAAAATTCATGTAGGAAAGCCCTTCTTCGTCTAGATCCTCCCGCGTAATCAGAAGATCCACGTAGTCCAGCTTCCCATTCACCGGAACCGAAGAAAATTTCAGCACCCGGCAGTTGCGGTCCACGACCATCTTTGCGTTGTGCTCCCGCTGCTCGCCGTAGATGTTGCGGTAACCGAGGCGGACGGTGGCATTTAACAGACCATCGTAATCATAGTGGTAGAGAAACTGGCTGACATAGCTGCCGTCCAGTGGAATGTGAAGATAACCGCTTGCATCCGAAAGCTGCAGCACCTCTGTTTTTTCTGTCTCTACCCGCTCAAATCCGCTCACCTGCACCTCGTCCAGAGCGATCGTCCGCGTCGCCTGCCGCGTCCATCCATTTGCCCGGAGCGCCGGGAAATTGCAGACAAACTCGCCCAGAACACCGATCACAAAGACTGCCACAAGCGCCAGAAGCAGCCGAAGCACATCTTTTTTCTCTATTCGATTCATAAAATGCCTGTTAAACTGCATCTGTACTTCTCCCTTATTTCTCTTCCTGCTTTGAATCGGCAAAATCCACTGCAATTCCGTCATTATACAGCACTTTCAGTTTCAAAAATCTGTCCGTAAGCAACAAGCAAATCCATCATAATCCATCACGTTCGAAACAATTCAATTCACTTCATCCGTTCCAAGCGCCACAAAGTCTCGCCTGTTCCACGCTTCAAATCAAATCTAGCGCACTATCTTCTCCACACCTCTATGTTCCAGGATGCGCTCATAATCCTCAATATAATCAACCTCCGCCCAGAAATGCCCGCTGACGTCCTCGACATAGACCGGCTGCTGCCCGGTCATGCTGTAAACAACATTTTCCCACCAGACGCCGTGCTCCTGGCGGTCGATCATCTCCTCCATCCGGCAGATAAATTCCGGCATAAATGCCGCTGAAAACCGTCCGATTCCGATGTACTCGCCCGTCACATCATCCCCGGTCAGCTCTTTTCCATATTTTTTCAAAATTCCATCTTCATAGAAGAACTTATAATCCGCTGTCTCCCGTCGGCTCTCGTCCGCAAACATCACCGGGCTCCTGCCCTGCGCGAGGATCCGGTCAAGCAATTTTTCCTCCAGGTATACGTCACCGTTCATGATCAGCAGATCGTCCCCCATCAAGAACTCCTTCGCAAACCATGCAGACGCAATGCTGTTTGTCACATCGTAAAACGGGTTGTAAAAAAAGGATACTCCCTTATCTGCCAAAACCTCGCGGATCACCTGCGCCTCATAGCCCAGCACGATACCGATGTCCTGGATACCCCGGGAATGAAGCAGGTCGATCGTGTACTCGATCAGGCACTGTCCGCCGCCGATATCCACCGTACATTTTGGTTTTCCCGACAGATAACGCGAGATCCGGGTTCCCCGTCCCGCTGCCAGAATCAATACTTTCACAGAAGCCCCCTCCTTTGCATATCTTTCCACGCCGCAATCAGGCTGTCATTGTCTTCTGACGTCAATGCGCCGATATGACCGACGCGGAACACCGTGTCGGCAAGCGCGCCGCCGTTCGGACAGATCCAGATGCCGTATTCATCCTTCAAAATCTCAAAAATCCGATGCGCCGAGACCGGTTTTCCATCTTTATCCACACCCGTCGGGTGAAGCGGCGTCAATGCAGCCGAGAGAGAATTGGAAACAATCTCAAACGGCAGATCTTTAATTTTGCTTCGGAAATCTTCCGCCTGACAGCGGATCCGCGCCTGTTCTGTCGCAAGCCCTTTTTCCTCGATCATTGTCAGCCGTTTATAAAGCTGTAAAAGCACTCCGACCGCTGGTGTAAACGGTGTCTGCCCCCGCTCGCCATTTTTCAGATAGTCGCGCAGATCAAAATACATCGAACGGACCGCCGTCTCCTGCACTCTCGCGATCGCACGCGCCCCCAGCACCAGAATTGAGAGTCCCGGCGGAAGTGCCAGTGCTTTCTGCGAGCCGGTCAGCACCAGATCAACTCCCCATCTTTCCATCCTAAATGGATCGGAAAGAAACGAGCTGACCGCGTCAACCGCCAGAATCAGCTGGTTTCGTCTGCAAAAGTCAGAAATCAGCTCCATATCATAGAGAACGCCCGTGGAAGTCTCATGGACATTGACTAAAAATCCGGTAAATTCTTTTCCCTCATACGGCGCCAGGTCTTCTGCCCGAAGCGCCCGTCCGCTCTCCAGCCGGATCTCCTCGTGAGGAACTTCATGGATATCACAAATTTTCGCAAACCGCGCGCCAAAACTGCCGCCGTTTACGACCAGCACGCGGTCGCGCTCTGTAAAAAGGTTCATGACTGCCGCTTCCATCGCCGCCGTGCCCGAACCTGTCAGAAAAACCGCCCGTGCATCCTCAGGCGCCCCGGTGAACTGCTTCATCAGGCGCTCATTTTCCTTCATAATTGCAGAAAATTCCGGCGTGCGGAAATACGGTACTTCTTTCGCCCCGATCGCCCGGATTTCCTCGTCCATCTGAACCGGTCCTACCGCAAAATTAATCATACATTTCCTCCAAATCTATCTAATGTACTCTCGAAATCTTTCTGTGCTCGATTTTGTGAGATGATTTTTTGTCAGTTGTGCCCAAATTTCTGAGGCGTACGCGGTGCGTACGTTGATAAAATTCGGGTGCGGCTGGCGGAAAATCAGCCACAAAAGCAAGTGCAGAAAGACTCCGAGAGTACATTCTAAACAAGTTCTATATCCCACGTGCCCGTCTCCGGTACATCACAAGCGACGTCAGTCCAAAGCAGGCAGTCAGTGCCGCCATCAAAAGCAGATACGAAAGCGATCCGCCCAGCAGTCCTGCCGCGCGTACGCAGGGCGAAGAAATAAGGAGCGCCGCTGCCGTCACACCGACATAACCCAGAAAAATACGTTTCTGCTCCTGCATAATGATGAGTGCATAATAAAACAGATTCACATACGCATTGAACGCGCCGCCTAGAATGATAAACACCAGCGCCAGACGGCATTCCCGCAGCATGTACGCAATTTTCGGATATAATATTGAGAGAACCGGAATTCCGAGAATCCAGGCACCCCCGACTGCCAGCGCCGTAAGCGCCGCGATGATTGCCGCCAGCCGGCCTACCGTCCCGGCAAATTCCGGGAGCGCATTCCGCTCCCACTGTTCCGAGAGTTTCGTGATATACGGGCGGATGACGAAGCCTGCCACCAGATTGATGACGCTGGTCGGCATGAAGATCGCACCGAATACCGCCTGATACTTGTCCGCCATATTGCCCTCGATCGCATATTTCGCGGCAGAAAAAATATAAAAATCCAGGATAACCGATAAAAACAGGACTACATTTTCTTTAAACAACAGCCCGACACGTCCGGAGCGGACCTCCCAGTCCACCTGCGACAGATGACCGATTACCGAAAAATCAAACAGGCACACGCCCGCCAGCTGCGCCAGTACTGCCGCCAGGCAGGAGCCGACCAGGTTATGGGTCGCATTCAAACAGCCCAAAAAGACACCGACTGATAAAACCGTCCGGAATGCGTTTGATTTGCCCGTCAGATACAGGCGTCCGTCACGCTGAAATTCTGCCTCATAAGCGTCCGCGAAACCATCGATCACCTTGTACGCTACCATCAAAAATACCGTCGCCGCCTTGACAAAGGCATAGTCCCGGTTGATCACCGTCACATAAAAAAGCCCGGCCACCAGTGCCGCACCACAGGTCATCAGGCGCAGCCGCAGATATTCGCCAAACGTAAACCGCCGCCTCGTATCCGTGATCTGGAACGGGCGGATGCCAAAATAGGCCACCATAAACATATGCTGACCAAATGTAGAATACGCAAAGGAGAAGATACCGCCCTCATCCTCGCCGACAATCTGGATGACCGCGATCGTCAGCACCATGGACGCCAGCGCATAGAGAAAGCTCCCTATCATATTCCAGCTCATATTTCGTTTTTCAATCTGCCCGTCTCCACCAATCAGGGCGTTCGCTAAATATTTTATCACTACAGTATCTCTTCCTTTGAAAATTCCAGCCGGCTCGGTGTGTGTGTTTTACGCTTCTCAACCGGCGGAAGCTGCATGAAATCGCCATACATTTTTGTCAGCATTTCCTCGATATTTCCCGGAAAATTCATGCGTCTGCCCTCAAATTCCAGCTTCCGGAGCGGATAACAGCGTGTCCGGTCCACGACATTCCAGTATGGGCTTGTGTCCGGCAGAAATGCCATCCGGCGTGTCCGGTATTTATTGTATTTGCGGCAGACCCGCTCACAGCGCATCCGCAGCCACTGAGGCGAGATATGGAGCAGCTTCATCGCCTTGTAGACCATCCCGCAGACCGCCCAGATAAGCTTCGCCTTGATGCCCCGCTGCTGCAGCGTCGGACGCGGAATCGCCCGCAGAATCATCAGCTTACTCCAGAACCATGCCGTCCACGACTGAATCTGGTATAGAACCGGGTTGTCCGCCACATTGTCAAGCACATACAGATCCAGAAAGATACCAAACGGACAGTCCACATCCTTCATAACCTCCTCGACAAACACCGTCCCCTTCTTCACCAGACGGGTTGTCATCAGCGGATAATTGGGATATCGCTCTGCATTGAGAACCAGATACCGGTCGCTCATCTTCTTTTCCACGATCCGGAGCAGGTGCTCAAAATCTCGCCGCGGCATCGCAATATCGATATCATCGTCCCAGGGAATAAATCCCTTGTGCCGCAGCGCACCGATTCCCGTTCCGGCTATCCCGAAATATTCCAGATGATAGTCTTCACAGATCCGGATAAAATCATCCAGAATCGACAAAATCTCTCCCTGCAGCTGTTTCAGAACTTCTGGCTCATAAAATTTACTGTCCATATCGATGTCTGTCCCCTCCACCAAGCCCGCAGAATACCCCACTCCTGCCGCAGCCGATCATATTTTCCTTAATAGTACGAGGGTATTCTACTATATTTTAAAGGAAAAGTAAACCGCGGCTACTTTTTACCTTCTTTCCCAGGTTCCCACACCTCTATCTCCCGCTTCCATCCAAACAGATGTCCCGGAAGCGAATATGCCGCTCCGATCCCCAGCCCGATTGCGATCGCCATCTTGATTGTATCCATGCCATACTGGAGCGCCAGCGCTTCCTGTCCCATGAAGAAGTTGTAGGCGGTATAGTAGATCGCCGCTCCGGGCACAAGCGGGAAGATGCCGCATACCAGAAAGAGGATCGTCGGCGCTTTCCGCTGTATCGCCAGACAGCGCGACAGCATCGTCAAGACCGCGCTCGCCGCGAAGGTCCCGATGATCGGCGTCTGATAAGCTGCCATGACCGCCAGATACACGCCCCAGCCGACTGCACCGCAGATACCACAGTCCAGCCAATACTTCTTCGGGACTCCAAACAGTGCCGAAAAGGCGGCAGTTCCGACACAGGCCGCCAGAAGCTGCCCCAGAATTTCCCCTGTCATTTCCATCAGAGCATACCTCCCATCGCAAACATCCAGAACCGCAGTGCCACACCAACTCCGATCGCAATACAGCCCGCCGTCAAAAAGGCGTCTACAAAACGGATCAGACCGGATAAATAATCATTTTCCAAAAAATTCCGGATCGAATTGGTCAGCGGCACACCCGGCGCCAGCGTGAACACAGCTCCGATCATGACATGATCCAGGCTTTCTCCCAGCCCGATCCAGCACAGCAAACAACAGCACAATGCAAGCACGCTGCTCGTCATGATCGTCTGCATCATCCGGGACGAAGAAAAGCGCGGAGCTGCGTATAAAAGGAACAAATACAGCAGCACTCCCGCCACAAATGCCGCCGCCGTATCGCGCAGGCTGCCCTGGAACAGGTAACAAAATCCAGCGCTTCCAATTCCTGCCGCCAGAACCTTTCCCCGATTTTCGAGCACTTTCATGTGTTCAATCTGCTCAAGGCGCATCCGCATCTCATAAGGACCGCATTTACCCGCCGCAATCTTTCTCGACAGATCATTTAAGGCATCCACCCGGCATAGAATCGTAGGTGCCAGCGGCACATAACAGATACGGCTGGAATAAAACCGCCCGTCAATCACCACATTTGAAAAAATTCCATTCGCAATCACATACGCATTAAATGCTTCAAGACGCAGCGCCCGCGCCGCATACTCCATCGCCTGCTCCGCCCGGAATACCTCCCCGCCGTTGGAAAGAATCGCATTTCCCAGACGGGTCACCAAACGGAAGCGCTCGATCTGGGAACAATCCTCGATCGAAGCGCGTACTATTTCCTTCATTCTGTTTCTCCCCCTGTTTTTTATTTTCTGTCCACCCGTTTTCTCTATCCCATTCTCCTGCCCCTTCTATCCTCTCACCGATTCACTTCTCCAAATCTGCCGCCCATTTCAGCCTTTTCCAAAAAAACGTTCCATTTTGAAATAAATTTGCCCGCCAAAACTCCCCCTTTGGTTGACGTTCCACTGAAAATCCTGTATAGTGGATATATTATATTAAAGAATGATGCCGCAAGGGGGATATATCTATGGATCATAATGTTACCATCGGTGCCAAGGTGAAAGCCTTCCGTACCGCAAAAAAATACACACTGAAACAGCTCAGCGAAGAGTCCGGTCTGTCCATCGGCTTTCTTTCCCAGTTGGAGCGCGGTCTCTCTTCGATCGCAATCGACTCTCTGGCAAAGCTTGCTACGATCCTCGGAGTTAGTCTGTCTTCGTTCTTTGACTCCTCCGCCGATCAGGAGAAATCCCCGGTCAGCCGGAGTTTTGCCATGCACTGTTCCCAGATCAACCCCCAGATCGTACAGTACCTGGTCAATGGAAATGCACAGGGATTTGCCTGTCTTCCGCGTATTTTCCACCTGATGCCGTCTGCCACCACAAGCTCTGAAAACCAGCTTGAGATGAATCAGCACGACGGTGAAGAATTTATCTACGTTCTGGAGGGTATCCTGACCGTATATCTGGACGGCAGCGAATACTGCCTGAATCCGGGCGACAGCATCCAGATCCACTCCCAGACCCCGCATGACTGGGTCAACAACACAAACCGTGTCGTTAAGATTCTGACCGTACACACGCCGAATCCGTTTGTTCATGGGAATGAAGTCGTATTTTAAATAATCTGCGCGGTATAGAAACATAATAAAAGCTGTCTCTTTTAGAATTTCAAGATGTTTTTATTTTCTTTTTGGTTTTTCCCATCTCAGGAAACAAAAACTCCTGCATTTCTGAAAAAGACAGCTTTTTCATATCTTTTACGCCGTATACACTATTTCTCCTGCCAGATACACTTCCAGCACATCATCCAGCGCACGAATATTCTTTGAGACATCTCCCTTTACAACCAGCAGATCCCCCGCCAGGCCCTCTTTCAGGCTACCCGTCTCCTTCTCGATTCTAAGCACGCTCGCCGCATTGTAGGTTGCGGTTCTCACTGCCTCCACCGGCGTGATTCCATAGTCTACCATATAGCCGAGTTCCTGATGAATCGGAAGCGGCGGTGCTTTGTAGAGTACCATGTCGCTGCCTGCCAGCACCGTAACCCCTGTGTCATAGAGCTTTTTAAAATTATCCCGGTATGCCTCAAACGCCGGTTTGAAAAATGCCTGATCGTGAACGGCTCTGGCGGCGATCGGGTTGTCCATGTCCACACCCGCCTCGATCATCTGCTTCGTCTGCTCATACAAATACGTGTATGCCGTGATCGTCGGCGTCCACGCGATTCCTTTTTCCGCCATCTGGCGCGCCTGCGCCTCTGTTAAAAAGGTTCCGTGCTCGATCGTGTCAAATCCCGCGTCAATACACATCTGAATCGACGGCTGTGTACCCGAATGAACCGCGATCTTCACCCCCTGGCGGTGCGCCTCATCGACCGCTGCATCCAGCTCTTCCTGCGTAAATTCCGGGATATCGCCACGGTTGCTCGTCAGGATCTTGACCCAGTCAGCTCCCGCACGCAGCTGTCTTCGGATAGCGGCGCGCACACCCCACGGGCTGTCCGCCTCCTCGACCCCATCCTGATGTCCGTGTCCACCGGTCATGCAGATACCTGCGTCCGCATGATGATACGCGGAACCGTCACATACCCCTTCTGCCCTGCCAGACGCAGCTGCTTCATCAGATTGGGCGGACAGGACAGATCGCGCACCGTCGTGATGCCGAGCCGCAGCGACTGTTTCGCCTGTTCCAGCGCATAGTATGCCACCATATAATCGTCATAATTATCCAGATCCGGCTGGCTGTAGTAGTAGCCGAAATGCACATGCATATCAAACAGTCCCGGCAGGATCGTCGCCTCGCCGTAATCCTTTACCATCTCTTCCGGGTAGCGCCCCGCCGCTTCCGCAGCGTCTCCTATCCAGCCGATTTTTCCCTCTTTATCCAGATACACCGCCTGATCCTGCAAACAGGTTCTGCCATCTCCGGTAATTAAATACTTCGCCCTTAGAATCATTTTCACGGACTTCCTTTCTCTTTTTCATAAGCATGAAATTTTCAGTCGAATATCGTCATTTCACGCAGTTTTTCAGTTTTCTATATCGTAACACCGGGATTTTGTTCTTGTCAATATTGGAATGCGGAGTGTACGCTAAAACGTGTTTCAATTGTGTTACTGTTCACGCATACGTGCCCAGTAACGGAATTTGCCGTGGCTTCGCATTTAAATACGGCAAATTCCTGCTGCCACCACGTTTTCTTACGGCACTTTCGGTTCCAAAAGTGCCTACCTGTGAACAGTAACTCAATTGTTACTGTTCACGGGCAGGCAGAAAAAGAGCGGCACACATTTCTGCATACCGCCCAAACCAGCGACTGTCCACACACAAGCAGTCACTCTGAATTGATTCATTTTATTTTTTAGTAGAACAATCTGTTTACCGCACTGAAGATACCGCGGATAGATGCTCTCGTAATGTTAGAGCTGATGCCGACACCGTAGGTTGCCCGGCCGCTCTTTACATCCATCAGATGGATGTAGGACGCTGCCTGTGCGCCGGAACCGGAACGAAGTGCATGCTCGTTGTAGTCCAGAACACGGATCTCGATGCCAAGTGCCTCCTCGATCGCTCTCTGTACCGCATCGATCGGTCCGTTACCTACGCC
Source organism: Clostridium sp. AF21-20LB (assembly GCF_003478795.1). Taxonomy (NCBI): domain Bacteria; kingdom Bacillati; phylum Bacillota; class Clostridia; order Eubacteriales; family Clostridiaceae; genus Clostridium; species Clostridium sp. AF21-20LB. The sequence continues at coordinate 57,283 of NZ_QUGD01000001.1, forward strand.
CTCAACGGTGCGCTCGGTGTCATGAGCGGTAAAGGTAAGAGTTGCAACGGTTGCGAATGCGCCGCCCTCGTACTCCTTGTCTGTGATCTGGCATTTTTTGAAGTGCATCGGCTCTTTTCTGTCCAGGTAGTTTGCACGGAACTCGTCCATGATCTGCTCCGGAGCTACCTCGCCCTGCTTCTCTGCAATCTTCTGGATAATGTCAGCAAACTCTTTGTGCATTCCCTTCGGAAGACGGAATCCGTAGAAGGAATCCATGACGAAGGCTACGCCGCCCTTGCCGGACTGGCTGTTGATGCGGACAACCGGCTCGTACTCGCGTCCGATATCACTCGGATCGATCGGCAGGTACGGAACCTCCCAGATGCCGTCGTTTCTCTTCTGCAGCGCCTGCATACCCTTGCTGATTGCATCCTGATGGGAACCAGAGAATGCGGTAAATACCAGCTTGCCTGCATACGGATGTCTCGGGTCAACGGTCATCTTTGTGCAGCGCTCACAAACCTCGGTGATCTCCTTTACATTTTCCAGATTTAACTCCGGGTTGATACCCTGGGAGAACATATTGTAAGCGATATTTAATATGTCGATATTACCAGTACGCTCGCCGTTTCCAAGCAGTGTACCCTCGACACGGTCTGCACCTGCCAAGAGAGCCAGCTCGGTCGCTGCAATGCCGGTACCACGGTCATTGTGCGGATGGATACTTAAAATAATGCTGTCACGGTTCTTAAAATGCCTGTTCATCCACTCGATCTGGTCTGCGTATACGTTCGGAGTCGTCATCTCAACCGTTGCCGGAAGGTTGATGATGATCTTATTGTCCGGGGTTGCGCCCCACTCTTCCTGTACAGCGGTGCAGATATCCAGTGCAAAATCAAGCTCGGTTCCGGTAAAGCTCTCCGGAGAGTACTCAAGGATTACTTTTCCGTCGTAATCTTTCATATATTTTTTTACCATGCGGGTACCATCAATCGCGATCTGCTTTACTTCCTCGCGGTCTGCATGGAATACAACCTCACGCTGTAAGGTAGAAGTCGAATTGTAAATATGTACGATCGCCTTCGGAATACCCTGGATGGCATCGAAGGTTCTCTTGATCAGGTGCTCGCGGCACTGGGTCAGAACCTGTACAACTACGTCGTCCGGGATAAGCTTGCGTTCTACTAACTGGCGCAGGAAATCGTACTCGATCTGGGAAGCTGCCGGGAAGCCAATCTCGATCTCTTTAAATCCAAGTTTTACCAGGAGGTTGAACATCTCAATCTTCTCCTCTACGACCATCGGCTCAACCAGTGCCTGGTTGCCGTCGCGCAGGTCAACGCTGCACCAGATCGGCGCTTTCTCAATCTCTTTATTCGGCCACTCACGCTCCGGGTAATCTACCACCGGAACTCTCTTATATTTCTTGTAATTTAACATGTCTTTCTCCTCCATCACTCTATCCCTGGTCTCGTTCCAGGTACCTCATCATCAAAAAACGCAGTTCCTATCATCCTAAGCTTTGGAGTCGATAGATCACGCCGTACCTTTTAACAATGAATAAAATTACTGATTCTGGTCTAACCCCATCATAATCATCCCTTTTCTATCATAAAAGAAATTATTTCGATTATAGATTATACCATCGGAAATAAAGGATATCAAGAGAAAAACGGGGCAATTACAGGTGTTCTGGCATTACTGTACACGCATACGTGCCCAGTAACTTCTGGCATCTCTTACATAAAATTATCTATTTTTTCTGTCCTCTGGTTTTTTCATCTTCTGTCTCCAGAACCGTATCAGCTGCGCCGCCAGCCGGTTTCCAAAATACCCCGCCGCGCATCCCACAATCATGCCGCCCAAAACATCGGTCGGGTAATGCACATATAAATACATTCTTGAAAATGCCATCAGGATCGCCAGAGGCAGCGTGATTTTCCACCATTTTTTCGCCCCGGCAAAGTACAGAGCTGCGACCGCAGCAAACGAAGCCGCCGTATGTCCCGACGGGAAGGAATAGTCCGCCGGGCGGGCAATGATCAGCTGAACTGTCTGATTCACATCGCACGGAGGATCCGGCAAACCATAGGCTTTAGTAAGATATTACAGATGATCGCATCCAGACAGAGCGCTACCGCCAGCGCAGCTCCCCATCTTCTCGTCCGCGGAATCATAAGCAGCAGGCATGTAAACAGAATCCAAATCATTCCTGCATTTCCAAGCCGCGAAATAAACACCATCCAGACATCGCCCACCGGCGTCCGCATCTGCTGAATCCAATCCAGTATTTGTAACTCCATTTTCATTTTGCTCCCTCTGTTTTTTACACAACTTTATGCGCGAGCCATCTCCGTCCCATAAAGCGGAATGTGAATACGATGCCCCGGATCGTCCAGTCTGTAAACATGCCGATCCACACCGCGATCGGTCCGAAGCCGTGGACGCGGCAGAGATAAATGCACAGCGTCACCCGGAACACCCACATACTGATGCAGGAGAGAATCATCGAAAACCTCACATCCCCGGCAGCCCGCATTCCATATGCCGGAATAAATGCGAGCGTCCAGACAATCGGCTTTACCACCGTGATCCATCCGACCATGTAGAGACACATCTTCGCACTCTCCGGCTCCATGCCGCCCAGAATCGTGACCGGTTTCGTCGCCAGAAATACGAGCGCACAGCTTGCGATGATGACGATCTCCGCCACTGCCGTCAATTTTTTGATATAATAGATCGCCTCATCCTTGCGCCCCGCGCCGAGACACTGTCCGACCACCGTCATCATGCCGATTCCGATACCGATCGCTGCGATGCCGTTTAAGTTTTCCAGAATATTCGTCATCGCCTGGGCTGCGATCGCGATCGTCCCGAGGGTCGAAACGGTTGACTGAATCGCAAGCTTTCCAAACTGGAACATCGCATTTTCGATACCGTTTGGGATTCCCAATGAGAGAATCCGCATAATCCGGCGTCCGTCCGGACGGATATGCAGATAGTCACGTACCGCAATTTCCTGGCTGGAATTGTGCAAAAAAGCGAACACCACCACTGCCGAGATAACGCGGGAACCGAGCGTGGCAATCGCCGCACCGGCAACTCCAAGATGGAAGCCCCAGATAAGCACCGCATTTCCGGCGATATTTAACCCGTTAGAGACGACCGCGATCGTCATCGGAAGCCTTGTATTTCCCTGCGCCCGGTAGATCGAGGAACCGGCATCATAGAGGGCGATAAATGGGAACGAAAGCGCCGTGTAGAAGAAATAGATCTGCGCCGCCTCCATGACATCCGCCTCGACGCTGCCGAAAATCAGCCGCAGCAGCGGTCCGCGTGTCAGAAGGCAGACTGCCATGACCGTCGACGAGATGCACGCCACCACAAAAGATAACTGTCTCGCGGATTCCTCCGCATTTTTTTTATCTTTCTGTCCGATGTACTGGGAGCAGACGATCGTGCCGCCTGCCGCCAGCGCATAGAATGCCTGTATCACTAAAATATTGATGGCGTCAACCAAAGAAACCGCCGAGATCGCCGCCGATCCCACGTTGCTGACCATAATGCTGTCCGCTGTACCCATCAGGGAGTTTAAAATCTGCTCTACGATCAGCGGAACCAGAAGAATCCGCAGATCGCGATTGCTGAAAAGATGATTTGTCTGCTCTTGTCTGCCCATATGCTGTCCTGTAACTTTCTATATTTTATTCTCTGTCCAAATGGTCTGTTTTTCTAACGGTCTGGCATCACATGCACGGACGCCGCCGCATCTGAGACGAAATTACCCCCTTAGCATGATAACGGATACATATAATAATTCCGCACCATTTCCCTATCCTTCGTTCACCAGCGTCAGAATCCAGTACAGCCATGCCCGCACTGAACTTGACCTTCGCACAATCAGATTTTCCCCGCAGACCTGGTATTCCCGCATTTTCTTTGCAACATACTCCTTGTCCGGAACATCTCCGATCTGAAGGGCAGCTTCAAATAAATCGTGGAAAATCGGGTGTTCCAGAATCAGGCGGACGTATTCGAGCTGGCGCGCCCTATACGGCAGTTTCAAAAGCCGTCTTCCTATCGCCGTGATATGCACTTTCACGCCGTCCTCATCCGTCTGCTTCTCCGCCAGCCCCAGATAGCGGCACGCGTTGAAATAATAGTCCGACTGTCGCTCCTTAAATCCAAAAAGCTGCGCGATCTCCCCGCCCGTCATCGGATTCTCGTTCAGCCGTTCCACCAGTGAAATAACCTTGTAAAAGCTGTCCGCCTGGATAAAGGTAACCGCCGGTTCCGGCTTGACCTTTGTCCGTGCCCAGACATCGTATAAATCATCCAGCGTGATCTCGATTTCCTCTAAGCTGTAATTTCGCTCCTGCACCAGCCGCAGCGAATTGTAGTAGCGCAGGTCCGTAAATTCATATTCCAGCAGGCGGAAAATATTATTCGAATACACCATAAACACCGGACGGATCGGCTTGTGTATCTTCTCCGCCCAGAGTCTCGCCGGATAATAAAGCTGCCGGATCAGAAAATTGCTGTGAACGACGTTTTTTCCCTCGATCAGCGTAAATACATTCTCATTTTCAAATCCGCCGTCGATCTCGACCTGCGAATTCTGTACCTGGATAAGCGGCTTTTTTTCAATCAGCTCTGATTTTTGATAGTCGCTGACATAAAACTCAAAATTTCCAGACCCCATCCGCCCCGAAACCGTCTGCACCATGCGATCTTCGCCCAGAAAATCATCCAGAATCCCCGTGATGCTCATAACGTTGATCGCGCTGGCTTCCGAGCGGATGTCATGAAGGTCGATCGACTCAAAGTAATCGGGTATCTTCGCGCTCGTCACCCGTTTGATATCGGACGGAATCTCCGGAAAATCCTGATACAAGTCAAACTCGCCCAGCACATAGCCGCCGCGCGACACCGGAAGAATCGAAATCTTCTTTCCAAACACCCGCGGCAGGGATTCCCGCGTGTCAAATTTCGTCATCAAACGCGGTTCCTTGACTTCGCGGATCTGGTCAGCGGTGATGTAAAACCGCCCATGTTTCTCAATTTCCCGCTCAATCCGGTATTTATCAAATAAAATTCTCCATTTATCATCAATCAAGCTCATAATTGCGTACCAGAACTTCCTGAATCTCTCCGCGCTTCTCCGGTTTCACGTTGATCGCGCGCTTGGCATCCACGTGGTCGATGATGTAATCTTTATATAAATCCTCGATAAATTCGCAGGACGAATTGGAAAGCAGGAACTTGATGCCCTTTGCATTCAACATGTCACACTGCTCTTTTAATGCGATCTGCTCTTCCTCCCCGAAGCCGCCCGCGGTGTAGCCCGTGAACGACGCCGATGAGCTGATCGGCATATAAGGCGGGTCAAAATAGACGAACGCGCCCTTCCGGATGCCCTTTAACGCCTCGCGGTAATCGCCGCATTTGATCGTGATGTTTGCTTTATTTAAATACGCATTCAGCGCATGGATAGTCGCCTCGTTCGTGATATTCGGATTCTTATATCTGCCCCACGGAGAATTGAACTCGCCGGAGCTGTTGACGCGGAACAGGCCGTTGTAGCAGGTCTTGTTCAGGTAAATGATCCGCGCTGCCCGCTCGACGTTGGTCCGCGTCTGATACGTCTCCTTGTCGCGATCCCACGCCCGCACCGTATAATAATACTCCTCGCAATTCTGTTCCTTATGGGCGCTCAGCGCCGCAATCAACGCTTCCGGCTCTTCCTTGATCATCCGGTATACATTGATCAGCTCTTCGTTGGAGTCATTGATCACCGCCTTGTTCGGCTGTCTCCCAAAGAGCACCGCACCGCCCCCGATAAACGGCTCATAATAGGTCGAACATTCCGGGATCAGCGGATTGATGCTGTCCAGCAGCTGCCGTTTGCCGCCTACCCATTTGAGGATGGGCATGACGAACGGATTTTTTCTTGACATCGGATAGGGTACCTCCTTCTGTTTGTCTTCCGGATACATTGCAATACAAAAACGGGAAATCAGATGTCCGCTTGTGCTCTGATTACCCGTTTATTATAATCGTACAACTGTTCTAGTTCATTATACTTGACTTTGGGGTGGATGTCCAGCATTAGAACCGGAAATTCCTTATGTATTCTCAAGCTATATCATTGACTCGTATACTTCTCTCCTAAACCTAAGTCACATTTTGCATGACGTTTATTACAATTATATGCAATTGAATATCCTTTATTCTCAGTAAAACCAAATTTATCGAGACGGCTCCACTTTCTCAGTCGGCCAGGATTTTCTCAGTGCCGCATAGGAAACCAGAAAGTTGGCAAGCCATCCTGCCGGCACGGCAAGCCAAACAAAATCAATGCCAAAACGTGGTGCACCGATCAATGCCACGGACAGGCGGATCGCAAGGTTTACCATGTTGGCAACGAGGAATGGCCGCATGATTCCGAGTCCGCGAAGGACTCCATCGGTCGCCATTTTAATTCCCATAAAGATAAAGAAGTAACCAAGCCATCTCATATAATCCCCAGACACCTGATAAGCCAGGGCGGTTCCGTCTTTTCCAAGGAACAGTGCGGAAATCTGTGTGTGCAGCGTTTCAATGACAAGGAAAGCAAGCGCCGCAAAACACACATCCAGCACCAATGCTGCGTGGTAGCCTTTTTTGATGCGCTGGGTTTTTTTTGCGCCAAGATTCTGGGAAACAAATGGGGAAACCGCATTGCCGATGGACACAAAAATCAGGGAAAAAACATTCTCCACCCGCATCGTTGCCGCGTATCCGGCGAGTGCCTGTGTGCCAAAAGGATTTACCACCGCCTGTACGATCATCATACCGATGGATACGGTAGACTGCTGAAGAACCGACGGAACAGCAATCCGAAGCATCGAGCGCAGCTCCTGTCCCTCAAACCAGGCAAAGATACTCTTATACCGCCGCATCCGGTTAAAAAAAATCAAAAGTGAAAACACAGCCGAAATGCCCTGTGCGATCAAAGTTGCAAGCGCCGCACCGAACACGCCAAGTCCCAGACCGGCTACCATCCAAAGATCCATTACAATATTCAGGATTGATGAAAAGATCAGCAGTCCCAACGGAATTTTTGATTCACCGATGGAAGTGAACATGGTAGAGAGAATATTGTACATGAACAAAAACGGAAAGCCCACAAAATAGACCCGCAGGTACAGCACTGCTTCCTCCAGAATATCGGCAGGAGTCTGTAATCCGCTCATCATCGCATGGGAAAAACAAAAGCCAAAGACACCAAGGATGATGCTCAGCAGCAAAAAGCTAATCAGTGATGTAGACACAATCGTTTTCATTTTTCCATACTCTTTGGCACCGAAATAGCGGCTCACAAGCACACCTGCACCAGCACCGGCCCCCAGTGCCACACAAATGAAAACATTCGTCAGCGCTGCACAGGCGCCAACCGCCGCCAGTGCGGAGGAACCCACAAACTGGCCGACGATAATGGAGTCCGCCATATTGTATACCTGCTGAAAAAAACTGCCGAGAATCATCGGCATTGCAAAAACCGTCAACGCTTTCAGCGGCGCATCGGTAATCAAATACTCATCTTTTGACATGATCCTATTCCTCCACAACTTCCTGCTTTTTACCCAAAAGCACGAACTTAGCAAGTGCGATCCGTAATTCGTGTGCAAAAATTCCGGCAAAACCAAAACAGGGTCCAGAAATAATTGGCATAACATTGTTAATTCGTTTCATAATTTCACTCATTCACTTTCTGCGCCACAGTTGCAGCTATGGTTATCCGGTGCCTCCATTGCCTTTTACTGTGTTCAGCAGCTGCTGGGAATGTATGTGTACCCAGCATAATATTTATATAAACCGCCAGTTTTTCTGTCTATTTATATTATAATCGATCTTCCATTTAAGATACAATCATTATACACAAAAAAGCTCCGCCTATATTTTAGTATAGACGAAGCTTCCTAATTCTAACTCCTAATCCTCCATATTTTCTCTTCTCAATAGCTCAAACAATGTCAGCAGTCCCTCACACAAAACAGGATCCAGAACCGGAATTCCTACTGTCTTTTCGATGGAAGGAGCAATACGGATACTGGACATTCCTGTACAGCTAAGGGCAATCGCATCGGCACCCATCTCTTTCTGCGCAGCCGCTGCTTTCATGGTGGCCTCATATCCTCTGTCTGTCATCAAATCCAGGACATTTTCTACCCCATCTCCCTTTGCATTGTCTACGATCCGATCACCGAATATCCGCTGATATCCTGACGGTACATCTTCAGTAATCCCCAACACAGCCGGATGACTGCCAAAAAACAGACTCAATGCAGCAGTACTGGATCCCGCTCCTATAACCGGAATCGGTACGGCCTGTCTTGCCTCCGGAACTCCCGGGTCACCGGCACAGCTGATAATAATAGCCTGACAGCCTTCCTTCCACAGTTCCACTGCAAGATTCACCACCTTAGGTACACCTACAGCGAATGTTTCATCGTCATGAATTCCCTCCGGTTGATCCGGAATACATCGTGACACCACCTGGAACATAGGGAAATACGATTCTATCAGCTTTCCATGCAGCTGCAGCAATTCCTCGTCCTCTGTGGTCAGCACCCGAATCAGACCAACTTTATATGTTTTCATATTATACGTTCCTTCTCTCTTGGTTTCCTAAAAATACTTTCATGAGCAAAATACTCAGGCAGCAATTGGAATATCTCCGTGACATACTCCCTCCACTTAGCTAACGCTTGAAGTGGGGGCTTCTCGTTCGATTGCCCTATTGGGCAAAGCATAGGCGAGCTATCCCCGTGTGTCCCACGGTTCTGTTATTATGAGCGGAACTGTTTCGTATCTACGCAGTCCCAAACAAAATCTATGTTCTTTGGGGAAAATCAGGAGATTTTTCTTTCTGCATCAAGTTCAACTCCCAATATTCTCAAGCCTTCTCTGCAAATATTGATAGCTGCATTCTCATCACGATTCATCTGATTTCCGCAAGTGCAGCTATACATACGGTCTTCCAGTTTCAGCTCTTTTTTGAGTTTTCCGCAGCAGCTGCAGATTTTTGAACTGGGATACCACTTATCGATACGAACCAGTTTCTTACCGGCACGTTCTAATTTGTAGGAAAGAAAATCAGTAAACATTCCCCATCCATTATCATGAACACTCTTTCCAAACCTTGAATCCTGGCTCATTTCTTTCATGTTCAAAGATTCTATGCACACAAGATCATAAAAATTGGTTATCTTTCTGGATTCCTTGTGCAGATAATCTTTCCGCTGACGTGCAATATGAGCATGGAGTCTGGCTATTTTCTTTTTCTGTTTCATGTAACGGCTACTCCCCTTTTTGCAATGACTCAACCTGCGCTGCTCCCTTGCAAGTTTTTCCTGGGATTTTCGGAAAAAATGAGGATAATCTGCATGAGTTCCAGTGGAATCTACATACAATTCATTCATGGAAAAATCAAGCCCGATTGCGGTTTTTACTGGCCTGATTTTATGTTCCGGTTTTTCTGCCGCATACAGTAATGATACATAATATTTGTCATCTGCTTCCTGGCTGACGGTGGCGCCCTTCAAAGTATAACTATCATCGATACTCCGATGCTGTTTTATGCGGATCCAACCTGCTTTCGGAAGTTTCAGTTTACCATTCTGCAAAGTAATATTTCCATTTACGCAGTTTGTCGTATAACTTCTTACCGGATTCTCTCTTGACTTGAACTTCGGAAAACCAACCGAAGAATCCCGAAAGAAGTTCTTATAGGCTGTCTGCAGATGCAGCTGTGCATTACACAACGCCAGACTGTCTACCTCCTTCAGCCACGGAAACTCTGCCTTATACTTTGCAGGCGTAACCTTTATTAATACTTTTCCGGTTTTCTCATAATATTCTATCTTCTCTGCCAGCATCCGGTTATACACGAAACGCACACAACCAAATGTCCATGCAAATAGTTCTTTTTGAGATTTATTCGGGTAAATCCGAAAACGGTACACGATGTTCACTCTTATTTTCTCCCTGTGTTTCTATGTACTGGCGGATAACCTCAATGGGTGCACCACCAGCACTTAACAGGCAAAAACTCTGGCTCCAGAACATTTCTTTCCAAAGCTTCTGCCGAATCTCCGGATACTCTTTTTTAATCAATCGGCTGCTTGCGCTTTTATACGCATTGATAAATTTGCTGAGTTCCGATTTCGGATGGGCTCGGAACATAATATGAACATGATCCCGATCATGATTCCATTCCTCTAATGTAACATGATACTTCGGAGCGATATATTCAAAAATCTCCCGGGCACGCTCAGAAACAGGATTCGTCAGTATCTTTTTTCGATATTTTATAACCAGAATCAAATGATAATAGAGTAGAAACACTGAATGTGCATTACTGTCCAATTTTCTCATAAAATCAGCCTTTCTTTTTACTTTCGACTGATTATATTATAACACAGGAACACTTGTTTGTCTATGCCTTTCAGAACATTTGTTCTTCTATATTTGTTTTCATTCATGTGCACAGATATGCGCAGTTTTAATATGCCAGATATTGCATGATTTTCCCAAAAGGCAATTCATCTCACCACCTAGAGAGGATGGGAGAATTCTTGCAAAGTGTTGTTAAATCTGGAAAACTCCATTCTCCATAATTCCAAACGATATCCCTTGGTCGAGAGCGCAGCCTGACCGGAAAGGTCATACATATTAGAAGTCATACCGCACCACCTGGCAGTTTTTTACGCCAAAGGATGCAAATTCTTCATTAGTCATATCCGTAAAATAAGACTGAATCATCCTTGAAATTCCATTGTGTGCCACCAGAATGTATGTCTTATGGTCAGACTCCTGTTTTATCTCATCCAGCAGATTATAGATACGCTGTGCAAGCTGCAGCATGGATTCTCCCCCTTCATATCGGCAGGCAAATGACGCTTTCGCCATCTTAAACTCTTTGCCGTCTCTCGGCGTAGACTCCCATTTTCCAAAGTTCTGCTCTATGAGTCTTGGTTCTTCCCTACAGGGAATCCCGCTCATTTCAGAAATAATTTTTGCTGTATCTGCTGCACGGCTAAGGGGTGAATAGAGAATTTCATCTGCCTTGATTCCGCTTTCTACAATATTTTTCCCGGTTTCAGCCGCCTGCTGCCGTCCATGCTCCGTCAACGGACTGTCTGTTGCTCCGCAGATTTTATTCTCCACATTCCACACAGTCTGTCCGTGTCTTACAAAATAAAAATGTCCCATGATGTCATCCCTTCTCATTAGCTTCGCAAGCTTTTTTATACCCAGGAAATTCCCTGCTGCCTATCATCGTCATACATCATTTTCGTCATTGATAATCCTGGGAAAGCAGCTGTCATAATTGTATTATAACTATACTCAGGTTAAGATACAACTCTATCCTTTACTGGGCACGTATGCGCAAACAGTTCCAGTGCTGTTCTCAAAATCCGTTTCTTTGTGCCTTCTGCCATAATTATTTTCTTCATTAAAGTAACCATTCGATAACTACGCTATGATTACCGAATGGTTACTTATCAAGAACTAATGAATAATTCAAGTCGAACGTCTTCCATTTGACTTGCCTCCCTCGAAAACCCTTCGTTTTTCCTCGAACGGCAGCCCTAGATCAATGCCGGCTGCTTCCGACTCCCCCAACTTATCAGCAGATACTTTCAGAACCACACCATACCATTTATTATTGTCGTTGCGCCTCAGCACAGCTTTCCAGTCATTCCAGGGATATTCCAGCTCTGCGCCGTAATGGTCATCCATCTCATCGTAAATAATATGCTCGATAATTGCCGTGGTCTTTGTTGAATAGACCACAACTTAAAGGGTGCTTGCTTTCTTCATGAACTCCAGATAAAGGCTGAACAGCACGGCGCAGACGGGAACGCTGAACAGCATCCCTAAGATGCCGAATGCTTCGCCGCCAATCGTAACAGCCATCAGCACAAGCAGTCCAGGAAGTCCGACGGACTTGCCGACCACCTTGGGATAAATCAGATTGCCCTCCACCTGCTGCAAAACGATCAGAAAGAGAATGAACCACAGAGCCTTTCCAGGTTCTGCCAGCAGAATCAAAAACGCACCAAAGCCGCCGCCAATCCATGCGCCAAAAATCGGCATCAGCGCAGTGACGGCCACAAACGCGGAGACAGCACCGGCATACGGAATCCCAAGAATCAGCATTCCAAAGAAGCACAGAACACCGATGATAACCGCTTCGGTAAGCTGGCCGCTGACAAAATTTGTGAAGGTCTGATTGGTCAGCGCGGCAATACTAAGAAGCCGCTGCGCCGTCTTTTGCGGAAGGACTGTCTCAATGAGTTTTTTCAAATGTGCCGCGACGACCTCCTTCTTCGCAAGCAAATAAAGTGCAAAAACAAGCCCCAAGAGAACATCTACAAAAACCGACAGGACAGAGGTTGCCGCGCCCCATGTCACGGTGAGAATCCCGCTTTTCTCGTCACTGATCAAGGCGGTGACCTTCTCAATCAACAGGTCAGAGTCTATGACATATTCGGGCAGGACAATGTTATATTTTGCAGCAAACTGGACAACGTCAGCCCACCACCGCCCGATTTCCTCCACATAGATCGGAATGTTTTGGATAAACTCATCGCCGGATTCCCGCAAGCTGGGGAGCATCATAAATACCACAGCAAATAGAATTCCAAGGATAAGCAAGGTGCTTGCTGTCAGGCACACGGGGCGGGTCAGCTTTGCAGGAGCTTTTCGGCACGCCTTGTTCCAGCAGCATTCCATTGGCCGAAGAACTACGTTGATCAAAAAAGCAATCGCGCCGCCGATCAGAAACGGAGTGAACAGTGCAAGCACCTTGCCGAGAAAACACAAAACAGCGTCAAGGTTTACCAGAGCCCATGCGAATACAATAAGCAGCAAAAAAGCACGGATGATATAGCGAATGATCGTCTCGTCCGACCATTTGCCTCCCTGCGGTGCGGGTGTTTCATTTTTGTTAGAGGTTGGATTTTGCAATTTTTTCTCCATGTTTTTCCTTTCTGTCAGTATCGGAATCCCTTTTTTAAATCCGAAAGCACTTTTGCAGGGCTTTATACTCACTCCTTGTGAATCGCACGATAGCTTTATTGTGCGCAGGTCAAAGACACGTCACATTGGCAAGCTTGAAATAATCAATATATTTTTCATTCGTTTTTTCTCCATTTCATTTGATAACATTATGTTGCGACTCAAAAATAGCGGAGTAAAATCAATTTTGTAAACCTGCCAGCGCCAGGAATTTTTTATCTGACTGGATACTCTGTGTCAGAAACTGACCGTCCCGAAACAGTGCATAAGTCGTGACCGGTGCAGGTACATTCTGTGCTGATTCTTTGTCAGTGATGTGGATGGCATTGAACGGGATACCATGTTCCTTTGCCGCCTCCTGCACCTTTGGTACCCAATAATAGGTATATGGGCATTGATCGGTGTAATAAAGAACAAAACCTGCTTCTTCAATCACCGGATGTTTCGCACATTCCTTGAAATACGGCGGTTGTGCCCCCGATTCAATGGAAAGATACATAAGATTGATTCCGCAGTCGGATATGTCTGCCACACGGAAACCCTTATAAGTAAGGAATTTCGGGTCAGCGAGGAATTCCCGCTTTCGGCCCTCCGCGCACAAAATGCAAATACCTTTCTTTCCCTGCACCCTGGCATCACAGATACACGCCTCCAGCAGATCATTTGAGTATCCGTGTCCCTTCATGGAGCCGGATACCCATAGACAGTTAATGTAAAGATAACCATCTGCCGCAATCGGCACCCAGGCGTTTTCAGCCGGAATGTATTCAATAAAGCATTTACCGCGTTCCTCACTGCGATAGAAAACAAGTCCATCATCAAAGCGCTGCCGCAGCCATTCCTTTTTTACAACACTCTGCTTACCGGACATGGCGCAGCAGATATGTTCCTTGTCAATATTGTCTTTGGTGATCCGAATATAGTTCATCCGTTATTCCTCCTGCTTAAAACAGCTGTCCCGGCAGCTTCTGATCTGTAACCAGCCTCAACCTTGGCAATAAAGCGATCAATGTGTGTCGCCAATAAGGAAGAAACCGATTCTTTTTCCTCCGCACCGTCGTAGACACTGTATAGAAGATACATTGGCCCATAGAATTCCAACGCCAGCTGCATAGCCTCCTCATCAGAATCTGCCAATTTGCGGAAGATGGCCGCCATATACTCCAGAGGACCGCCCGCCAGATAGTCGTGGTGAAGCTGTGCAAGCTTGGAATCACGGTATTGCTCCAGCGTCAGCATTTTACGGAAATTGGAGGAAAACGGCTCCTTTGTCCAATGGTCAAACTGGGCAAGGCTGTATGTGCGAATTTTTTGAATTGGTGTATGCAGATATGCTTCCGCAAAGCCGTCTGGTTCCGTTTCCGGCATTTCATACGCCTCAGCGCGCTCATAGTCCATCTTGTTCATTCGCTCCACGATCTTATCTAAGATTTCCTGTTTGCTGGCATAGTGCTTATATAAAGCAGCTTTCGTAATTCCCAACTGCCCTGCAATATCATTCATAGATGTCCCCAGATAGCCGTTCTGCGCAAACAGTTCCAGTGCTGTTCTCAAAATCCGTTCCTTTGTACCCTCTGCCATAATTATCTCCTTTATCAAAGTAACCATCGTAACTACATTATAGTTACCGAATGGTTACTTGTCAAGAACGAATGAAAAAATTATGCCCTTTCGTTAAAATGTGCAAACTCCGGCGCAAATTCGCCAAGCGCATTTCTTCCTGCTGTCTGTACCATTTTTTCCATATTCTGTATACTTCCATAACACTGCTGTTTATAAAGAATTTACCCACTCACTGACTTTCTGTTTTGTTCCGCGGTTTAACAGACTGCCTTCTGTGATAACAGCCTCTGGTGCGGATGGCTGCAATTCTTTTACAGTATTACCGAATCCACTTCCACCGGATGTTGCAAAAAGAACGATCTTTTTACCGCTGAAATCATAGGCTTCCAAAAATGTATTGATAATTGTTGGAGCTACATACCACCAGATAGGGAATCCCAGAAGGATTTCATCATAAGAGCTCATATCTATCTCTTTCTTCATAATCTCCGGTCTGTATTTCTTATCACTCATTTCCACACTGCTCCGAGATTTTTTATCCATCCAGTCAAGATCAGCCTTTGTATATGGAACTTTTGGCTCAATCTCAAATAAATCAGCTTTTGCTTCCTCTGCAATCATCTCTGCTACTTTTTTTGTTGTTCCGCTTGCACTGAAAAATGCCACTAATTTTTTACTCATAATAAAAAGCCCCTTTCTTTGCAAATTTCTTGTATAAAAATAGATGTATAAGATTTGAATTTCTCTTATACATCTATTTTATACCCATTATTTTATTATGTCTAATGCTTATATTGAATTCTATCTACAAGTCCTTTTTTCATCATCTCATAAACCGTATCTGCTGTTGCGGTATGAAGTTCAATCTGAATCAGTGGGTATTTTTCTTTATACGTTTTACATATCCTTGCCAAGGTCTCTACTGCCGCAAATTCACCGCATAGCTCAAATTTTATGCTGTAATGCCATTACGATTTCTTACAATACAAATTCCGTCATTTCGGTCATATTCATCCAGCAGTTCCGGATAATGCGTAGTGAAAATAAGCGTTTTAGAACATAGTAAATAGCCTTTCCACTCCTGCGCCAGCGAACCAAACCTTTCATGCGTAAAATACGGATATGGTGAGAAACAGCGGACTCTGACCTATTCAGTTTGTCTGCAACTTCACTGACACATGCTTCTGAGGGACCAATTTAAAATAAAGCCTTCATGCGGGAAGGATCCCCCCTTTTGTTTTTGTTTATTTCTGAACTTTAAAGATTTTTCACAAACAGTGCCCGGATAGCGTTGAGGACGGCTATAATCATCACGCCCACATCCGCAAACACGGCCAGCCACATATTGGCGAAGCCCAGAGCGACCAGCACGAGGCAGACCAGTTTTACGCCGATGGCCACCACGATGTTCTGATAGACGATGCCAAGGCACTTGCGTGAGATTTTGATTGCTTTGGAAATTTGCATTGGATCGTCATCCATCAGTACTACATCCGCAGCTTCAATGGCAGCGTCAGAACCCATAGCGCCCATAGCAATGCCGATGTCTGCCCGGCGAAGCACCGGGGCATCGTTGATGCCATCTCCCACAAAAGCCAGTTTTTCTTTCTCCGGCTTGTTCTGAATCAACTGCTCCACTTTCTCCACCTTGTCGGCAGGAAGCAGTTCACTGTAAACCTCATCCAGCCCCAGTGCGGAGGCTACACTATCAGCCACCTTCTTGGCGTCACCAGTAAGCATCACAGTCTTGCGAACCCCAGCCGACTTTAATGTCTGAATGGCTTCCTTGGAGTGAGGCTTCACGATATCGGAAATAACAATGTGCCCGGCATATTTCCCGTCAATCGCCATGTGAATAATGGTGCCTACGCTGTGGCACGGAATAGCCTGGACCCCCAGACGATTCATGAGCTTGTCGTTTCCAGCCGCGACCTGATGATCATCCACTGTGGCGATGACACCGTTGCCGCTGAGCTCCTGAATATTGGTTACACGGCTGCAGTCAATTTCCATGCCATAGGCTTTCTGTAAGCTCTTGCTGATGGGATGACTGGAAGCGCTCTCTGCCAGGGCCGCGTACTCCACCAGCTTGCGTTCGTCCATCTCGTTGTGGTGGATGGCGTTGACCTCGAACACGCCCTGGGTCAGAGTACCGGTCTTGTCAAAGACCACGATCTTAGCCTGTGACAGGGTCTCCAGATAGTTGGACCCCTTCACCAGAACGCCCGCCTTACTGGCTCCGCCAATTCCTGCAAAGAAGGACAAAGGAATGGAAATGACCAAAGCGCAGGGGCAACTGGCAACGAGGAAGGTCAGCGCACGATAGATCCAGGTCTCCCAGCCTGCATCCAGCCCCATGGCAAACATCCGTACCAGCGGCGGCAATACAGCCAGCGCCAGCGCGGCATAGCACACCGCAGGAGTGTAGATCTTGGCAAAGCGGGAAATGAAGTCCTCCGACTTGGACTTCCGGGAGGAGGCGTTCTCCACCAGATCCAGAATCTTGGAGACAGTGGACTCGCCAAATTCCTTGGTTGTCTGAATATGGAGCAAACCTGTCATGTTGATACAACCGGAGATGATCTCATCGCCAGTCTTGACCTCACGGGGCAAACTTTCACCAGTGAGAGCGGCAGTGTTCAAAGTGGATTCTCCCTGCACTACGGTACCGTCAATAGGAATTTTCTCACCGGGCTGTACCACAATAATGGTGCCGATACCCACTTCGTCCGGGTCTACCTGTTCCAGTTTTCCCTCCCGTTCGATATTGGCATAATCAGGACGGATGTCCATCAGATCACTGATGTTCCGGCGGCTCTTGCCCACAGCGTAGGACTGGAACCATTCGCCCACCTGGTAGAACAGCATCACCGCAATGGCCTCCAGATAGTCGCCGTTTTCATATACAGCCAGTGCCAGAGCCCCCAGCGTAGCCACCGCCATCAGAAAGTGCTCATCGAACACCTGACCGTTACGGATACCTTTTCCGGCTTTTTTCAGAATGTCGTAGCCAATAACCAGATAATCCACCAAGAACACAGCCAGACGTACCCAGCGGCCTGCCGAGCCAAACACTTCAAATGCGCCTGCGCCCAGGATCTGCAAAATTAACAGTAGAACCGTAGCAGTCAGAATCCGCCACAACATCACTTTTTGTTTTTTGGTCATACCGGCGGAGGGCCGCATGCCGATGATCTGAAGGATCACGGCCAGCAGAGCCACCACGATCAGCAGACCGTTGATGATATACTCCTGCATTTCGTTTTACCCCTTTCACAATTGCTTATTCGTTTATTTATCTAAGAGAAAAAATGCCCTGCAAGCTGCCGCTCGACAGGGCATTTCGTTTCGCTGGCTTACAGAAATATCTCGCAGTCGGGTTCCACCTTCTTGCAGGCTTTGCGAACCTCCTGCATAACAGCCTTGGGATCCTGATCTTCCTCGAACTCCACGTTCATCTTGAGGGTCATAAAGTTCACCGTAGCACTCTGTACGCCGCTGGTCTTGCGGGCGGCATCTTCCATCAGGTTGGCGCAGTTAGCGCAATCCACATCGATTTTGTAAGTCTTTTTCATTTTGAAAATCTCCTCTCTTAATTTGTTCCTGTTGTCAGAACAATTAAATCATCGTTTAATTGTATCTTCATCATACGCAGGAAAACCGTCCTCGTCAACGCTTTGAACCCATATCCTGCTATTCGGGAAAAGGGTTCTTCTGTTTGGGCAAAATGCAGCTTTTATCGGCACATTCCAGTACCCGGTAAAAAGCCGGGAGGCATTGACAATTTGAGTCAACTTCCCGGCGTTTTATTTTCTGCATTTTCTACTGCTGCAAAGGATTCAGAAAGCAAATTGATTCATGAGAGTTGATAGCTCCCACCGCCTGCAAATAGGCATAGATGATTATGGTCCCCACAAACTTCATGCCTCGCACGCCTCCCGGAGAGCAGGCAGCAGCTCATCCAGCCGCCCGTCCAGTCCGAGGACTTCTCTTTGATATTGTCCGCAATGTAGATCTCCCCCAGATTGATGGTCACATAAGTGGCGTTTGGCTCGCCGGCCACCAGGCGCATCATCGGGGCCTTGATCAGCTGATTGCGCCAGCCAATGCCCAGCTCTAGAACCACCAGTTTCTTTCCGTGGTAGGTTTTCAGAAAGTTTTGGAACCGTGCCTGGGCAGCGGTATCCGGAATCATTCTCTGACCCGCGCCCATGTGGATGTCCATGGGACCTCCGCACTTGGGACAACGCGGCACCAACTCTGTAGGCACATGGCCGCCCTGTTCCGCAACCGATAATTTTTCGGCCACCTCTAAACTTGAATAGAGGGTGTCGTGGCAGGGGCGGGCACACTGCATCGTAAACCAGTTGCCCTCAATCTCATAGATTTTCGTCGGATCGAAACCACACCGTTCAAAGTGACCTTCTCCGTTTGATGTGACGACAAAGTAATCCTTCTCTCCCACAATGGCCTTCAAATCGTTCATCACCGGCGTAGGCTGGTATTGCCCGCAGTAATGATGGATGAGCCGGGCCCAGAAGGCCCATTTTTTCTCCTCGCTGGGCCATCCGGCCATCATTCCCTGCAAAATACAATGTAAGCCGTATTTTTGTTTGAAATCTCCAAACAATTCATCAAAGGCTGCATTATCTGCAAACAAATGCAGTCCTTCGGTGATGGACAGGCCGTTACTGGCCCCGATCAGGATAGCGTCCGCTTCTCTGAATTTTTCGGCAATGGGTTTCCAATCAATCATATTCGTTCGCTCCTTTCTATTTTATGGTTGCTGCGATGGATCGCGCCTGCCGGAGAGCAGCCAGAGTTTCCGCCAAATCTCCTTGCAGATACAGGCTGCGTCCCCGCAGATGCTCCGGACTATGAGATACCTCTCGATTAAGACATGCATAAAAGACGTCTTCGTTTTTGGCAGTAAGTTCCCAGAAGGCTAGTTTGATGATACTGGGTGTCATCTCACCCACGCCAAGTTCCAACAGCAGGACTTTTTTGTCGGACTGATCCATTATCCAGTGTCGCAGGAATCTATGGTAGCGATGCAGACTATCCTGCCAGAAGGTTCCCTCCAGAAAGGTATCATCTCGTACCCAGGGCACCAGCACTCGCCCGCAATCCAGGCAACGGGGAACAGCCTCCTCCGGCAGGCGAACACCTACCAAGCAACCAGTCAGTTCCTTCACCAGTTCGCGGTTTTCCCCAATATCATCCCGGCAGGGCTGACTGCATTGGCAGTAGCTAAAGTCTCCCTGAAAGGCGCAAATTTGTTTCTGAGGAAATACTCGAAAAAACTGCTGATCCACATTGGTGGTCAGAACAAAAGCAGGTTTGTCCGCAACAAGCGCCTGCAGGTCCAGATAGGGCTGCCCAGTAGGGGCTTCCCACATGAAGCGGATATATTGGCTGTAATACCCCCACTGTTCCCCATAGCTGGAAAAGCAATGGTAGAATCCAGCCAGCGGGGAGGTGAAGCCATACTGTTCGCGAAATGGAGCCAATGCCTCCGAAAGTGCCTGGGACCAATGGTAGTGGTCGTATCCAGCCGCGCTTGACAAGCCGGAGCCGCCTCCGATCACAACAGCATCTGCTTGATCAATACGCTCGGCAAGTTCCTGAATCGTCGCTTGGTTTGCAACCCTCATTGATCGTTATCTCCGCTGCCATGGTGTCCCGTGCATCCCGTAGCACTTGAGCAATGTCGGCCACAATGGTCATGCCCTTGTCCTCCAACTGTTTGGGCAGGAAGTCATACTTGTTGTTGACAGCAATATACCGGGCATGGGGAAAGCTGAGGGTCAGGTTCCAGAAAGGCTCCTGAATAAACATGGGAGTCATTCGGCCAACGCCCAGTTCCAGAAACAGAATTTTGCTGTCTTTGTGTTCCAGCACATAGCGAGAAATTTTTTCGTACTGTTCTTCGTATTTCTTTCCTTGCAGAAAATTCCCATATCCTCGCACCCAGGGGAATGCCTCACCGCCGCAGTGGGGGCACCGGGGAATGAGATCCGTAGGAATCTTCGTGCCATCCCCCATAGCGGCTACCATATCAGCCACCGGCTTTACCGCATCCCAAGTGTCATCGGTACAACAGGCGGCACACTGGAGGAAGCGGTGATCCCCCTGGACCTCCGCCACCTTCTCCTCCGGGTAGAGTTTGACAAACTGGGTATCCTGGTTAGTGGTGAGGATGAAGAAGTCCTTGCCTTTCAGCAAAGCGTCCAGATCCAGATAGGGATGACGCACAGGTGCGGTCTGGGTGGTGTGAAGGAAGGTGGCGAGATACCCCCAATACTCTTCCCTTGTCTTCCATGGGTGCATCATCCCTGCAAAAGCACCTTTGAAGTGGTACTTCTCGGCAAAAGGTCGGAAGTATTTGCGGTAGGAGTCGCTGTCCTCGTAGTAAAAATCTCCGCCACCAGCAGCGGACAGGCCGGAGGCCCCGCCCACTACCACACAGTCAGCTTCCTTTACCTCCTGTACCAACCGATTAATCTGTTCGCTATACGGCAGCGGCTTTTTGTCAGTCAGCTGATAAGGCGTACTGCCGGAAGCATAGATATGATAGTGTCTGGAATAATTCATCTGGGTCTGCATGACCAGATCATCATAGAAGTTCATTGTCACCATTCCTTTCAAGTTGGTGTTATTTTTATTCTTACTTCAAATTATTTTAGCATCCCCTTGCGTCACTGTCAATATGCTGTTATAATAAAAATAACATCAAAACAAAAAAGGAGATCAGGCCATGAAATATCCAACCCGCCTTAGCGATGCTGTTCATATTCTAGCTTTTATCGCTCTGTACCCAGACTGCGATCTGACCAGTAACAAGCTGGCAGAGAGCATTCAGACAAATCCTGCCTATGTGCGCCAGCTCATGTCCGCCCTGCGGAAAGGTGGACTGCTGATCAGCGTGAAGGGACATCCCCGACCTGCTCTGGCTCGTGAGCCGGAGAAAATCACTCTACTGGATGTCTATCGAGCAGTAGAGGGCAACAAGCCCCTGCTCCATCAGGACATCCACACCAACCCCGCTTGTGGCGTGGGCGTGAACATTCAACTGGTGCTGCGGGATTTTTACTTGGACATTCAAAAAAAAGCGGAACAAAGAATGCAAGAAATTACACTGAAAGATGTACTGGAACAATATCACATGAAGTTAGAAGGGACGCTCTTGCAGCGTTTATGACGGATTGATTTTCAGAAACTCTTCCATTTGGGAGAAAAATTCTTCTGAACGGGAAATACAGAACCTCCTTGCGGAGCTATACTGAGAACCGGAGAGACCTATACCCCGTATTTTGTGAATGATTAAAGAGGATCGCTACTACGAGGACATTTCCATCCAGCTGTTGGAAAATCTGGTTACATAATAATAGACAATGGACCGGCCAAATCTGAATGGCAGGCCCTAAATTAAGGAGGAAACTAATATGAAACTTGGCATTATTCGTTGTATGCAGACAGAGGATTACTGCCCCGGAAGCCGGGATTTTCGGACAATCCGAGAGAGAAAAGGCGCTTTTATGGGAGAGGATGATATTCAGTTAGTGGGCTTCATCAACTGCGGCGGCTGCCCCGGAAAAAAAGCGGTGCTGCGGGTCCGTTCTCTGGTAGAACAGGGCGCTGACACCATTGCTTTTGCTTCTTGCATCAGCAAAGGGACTCCCATTGGTTACCCCTGTCCTTTTGCTAAGCGTATGCGAGAGCTGGTGCAGAAAGAGGTAGGCGATGGTGTCCGTATCTTGGATTACACCCATGACGCTGGCCCTGAACCAGAAACATCTCAAAAGTAAAGTTTCTTTTCTCTCCGGTCTATGATAAGATAGACTTCAAGGAGGAGTGCTAAATGATTCAGAACCACTTACCCCACGACCACGGACAAACTATCGAGCATGAACTGGAATATATGCCCAGCGTAGAAAACTTTCAAACCGTAGCTGATATTTTCAAGCAGCTGGGAGATGGCAGCCGTATTCGCATTTTTTGGTTGCTTTGCCACTGTGAGGAATGTGTTATCAATCTTTCAGCCATGGTAAATATGAGCAGTCCTGCAGTTTCTCACCATCTCAAGCAGTTGAAATCAGCGGGTCTGATCGTTAGCCGCCGGGACGGAAAAGAGGTCTATTATAAAGCGGCTGATACCGAGCAGGCCCGAAATTTCCACCACATGATTGAGTGGCTTGTAAAAATCGCCTGTCCGTCGCAAGTAGAAAAACAAAAAGGAACGCCATGAAAAAAGAAGAATCCAAAGTTATCGCTCAAAAACTTCAAAAGATCCCAAACGGCACCCTCGCCTTGAAGCATTGCCGGGCTGGTGGAACGGGTACTACACTCTTTGGAGAACAGTTTCGAGCGGTTACCGCTGGAAAAGGGTGTATGGAGGCATATGAAACTTTTCCTGGAATAGAGGTATCCTTCAATGTTTTTCTTGCTTCAGAGGTCAGGTTTCGGCATGATGCTTCGGATTCTGTTTTAGAAATTTACTATTGTCGCAGTGGTCGCGTGGGTTGGAATATGCACGGCGGTACTGCCGTCTATTTAGGTACAGGTGATGTGACAGCACACAGTATGGCCTGCTGCGCGGATTCCGCCATGATGTTTCCCCTAGGATATTCAGAGGGAATTTCCATTTCCGTGGATCTGAAACAGCTCTCTTCCATTTGCCCGGAAGTTTTAAAGAATGCCGGTGTGGAAGCAGACCAGTTACAGAATCGATTTTGCTCCGGAAAGCCATCCGCAATCCCGTCTTGTTCCGATTTAGAGCATATTTTTGCCCCACTCTTTTCTGCTCCTGTGTCCGTTCGAATTTCCCTCTTGAAATTGAAGGTGCTGGAAATTTTGATTTATTTGAGCAACATGAAATCGGAGCATAAAGAATTGACTCAATACTTTTCCCAGCAAACCGAATTAATAAAAGAAATTCATCAACAGTTGACAGAGCACTTGGAGCAACGATTTACGATTGCAGAACTTTCCAAACAGTATTTGATAAATACCTCCACTCTAAAGGAGATATTCAAGGCAGTCTACGGTCAGCCTATCGCCACCTATATGAAGGAATTTCGAGTGCGTCAGGCTATGAAATTATTACGAGAAACAAATGACACTATCGCGGATATTGCTTCCCAGGTAGGCTACCAAACCCAGGGAAAGTTTTCAAGCGCTTTTCAGTCTATCGTCAAAATGTCACCCAGAGAATACAGAAAAATCCAGGGTATAGCTCCATCGGATTCCTTTAGCAAAACACTGTAATGAAAAATCCCGAATTGTCATTCCCAGTATAACATGCCTTCTCCCCGCAGAAAAGCATGGCAAAAAACAAAAATGTCCCCGGAGAGCTTGTGCGTATGTTTTTTCAGCGTTTCCGATCTGAATTTCTCAGAACAGAATATCCTCCGGCTTGAACTTATCTTTTTCGGTAATGGGGCGGATCACCTTGCAGGGCACCCCTGCTGCGATGACACCGGCGGGAATGTCATGGGTGACGACGCTTCCCGCCCCGATAACCGAGCCTGCCCCGATGGTAACGCCGCCGCAGACGGTGGAATTTGCACCGATCCAGACGTTTTCCTCCAGCGTAATAGGTGCTGAGGTTCCAATGCCGTGGCTGCGCTGCTCCGGGTCGATGGCATGACCGGAGCAGGCAAGGCATACGCCGGGGGCAATAAAGGCACCTGCTCCGATGTTTACCGGAGAGGTATCCAGAATGACACAGTTATAGTTGATGACCGCCAAGCCGTGGGTATGGATGTTGAAGCCATAGTCACAGTGGAAATCCGGTTGAATGCCGGTCATGGGAGAGCAGGTGCCCAGCAGGGTCTGCAGGATGCTGCGCCGCTTTTCCTGTTCGTTGGGAGCGGTGCGGTTGTACTCCCAGCACAGTTGCTTTGCACGGTTCTGTTCCTCCGTGGGGGTGTTTTCATAGCCGCTTACGTAGGCGGCAGGGCGTTTCATAATATCCAGAGCGTTCATCGTGTTTGTCCTTTCCATACAATGTTTCCTCAAGGATTATACCACATTCTCTGTCGGTGTGTAATAGGCTGCTTTCCCCTCCCTCATTTGTTTCTCCGCTTGATCTTCTCCATCACTTTGCCCTTAGCCAGCTCATCCACCAGCATGGGATATATTTTTGCAAATGGCATGGCATATACTTTTTCAGTTTCCATTTTCGTCCCTCCCTCAGGTGCGTCTATGTGCAGCGTATACCACGCTTCCGGATAATAAAGAATATGTGCCGCCGCCCGCAGCGCCAAACATCAGCCGGGGAATTTCCAGTCTGACAAACCGTAATGTACATTACTCAAAATTTTACAGATTGATAACCTTCGGTTCTTCTGTGAATGAATAAATAGTTGCGATGCCACTTTCAAAAACGAATACCGTCATCAAATTGTCATCAACCGTATACATAGACTGGAGAGCATTTTTATTTGCTTCCATCATGGCTACACGAGCTTCACGGCGAGTATCTTCTTTTACTGCACCTTTCACACGAATCCAAGTACCTTTGTTCATTCCACACATTTCAACTTTTCCATTTACTTTCATCTGATTGTAAACATCTTTTTTATTATTCGTTACAATATAAAGTTTTCCTTCAAATTCACATACAGCACCAAATGGGCGTACATGTGGCTGGTCTCCTTCTACCGTGGCAAGATAAAAAGTTCCGCATTCCTGCAAATATTTTACTACGTCATTCATTTCAAAATCCTCCTGAAAACAAATTGTATTTTTATTTTTTATGCGTATAATTATATATCATAGGAGAAAACAAACAAGTACGATATTTTACGATACTGGTATCAGAAAGGAACGTATATATGGAAAAGAAAAATCTATTTGGGCTTTGCCCGTATGTGACTTCGCAAAAAGTTTTAACAGGTAAATGGTCTATGTATATTATGTATTTGTTAACAGATGGCCCCATCCGGTTTAATGAATTACAAAGAAAAATGCCAGAAGAAATGACACATACAACGCTATCAAGACAGCTGAAAAAGTTGGAAGAAGAAGGCTTGATTGAACGCATAGAATATCAGCAGATTCCACCAAAAGTAGAATACAAATTAAGTGATATTGGAGAAAAATTCAGGAAAGTACTGAAGGAGTTGGAAATATGGGGAAACGAGTATATTCAATATTTAAACGATAAAGAATGATGAAATATTCTCCTACGAATATGGGTAGCATATAAGCTATTCAGTTTTCAAGGAACATCCGTTTTCGCGTTGGCCTCGTAGGCGCGCTTTGGTTGTCCTTGCAGGACTACCTACGGTTCGTTTTGACTTTTTTAGTGTCCTATGCAGTCGGATTGGGGCAAAAAAATACCCCGTTGGTTTCCCAACGAGGCATCGAAGACGATTCTATTCTGTTTTCTGTAAACTGGTACCCGTTTATCTCCTGGTGACCATTTGAGTCACGGCCAATGTATTAAAAAAGCAAAGCTCATCTCAGCAAATCAGACAAGCTGTATTCTCCTTTGGGGATATTTGCTGTTCTGCGATACTCTTTTATGGCTTTCACCAAGAGCTGTGGGTTACTGAAATACTGCTTCACAAAATCATACGACTTCACATCATGCATCCGAAGATTTGTTTTACAAAATTCGCTTGTTTTTTTCCAGAACGCTTAAACTGATCATATGCTTTACTCAATCGAAATTCCTCTCTGCGAGAATCCAAAATCCGTATCACAGAAATCTGCTCATCAAATCCTTTCCGTAAGTATCGCTCCTCGAATCGTTTAGCACTTCTGCAACGGATAACACATTCTTCCAACATTTCTTCTCTTTTGAAAATCAGAAGATCATTATCAACCAGTATGTCGATAATAGCTTCTTCGGCAGATCCTTCACATATACACGCCTTATATTTTGCTAATTCCATTCTGCTGCCTCCTTAATTGATTGAAGCAGCCAGGCTTTTCTTCAAGCGCATATACGCTTCATATGCTGGCGTTGTTCCCTCAAGGAAACCGCTCTGGTAGGCATCACTCTTTTTAATATCATTACGTTTCAATATATGGCTCAAATTTTCTGCTGTAATGCCATTACGGTTTCTTACAATACAAATTCCGTCATTTCGGTCATATTCATCCAGCAGTTCCGGATAATGCGTAGTGAAAATAAGCGTTCCGCCATTTTTGTTCAGTCGGCTGTCCATAAAGAAGCGTAACCGCCATGTTGAATTCCAAAAGAAAAGATGCCATAAAAACAAGCAATCCAACAATCAAACTGTACTTTTTTTATTTGTTTAGGAGCACTACTTCTCTTTTCCATTGTACGCAAGGAAAACGTTATCAGTACAATGTAAAAACGTTCTATAACTTTTTGGGCAAAATTTATTCAATTTTTTTACTTCCGTGATATAATGCTTAATTATAAAAACATCAGTCAGAGACCCAACTCCCACTGAGACAAATTTGCTATTACTCACCACCTGAAGAGGTGGGAGTCTTCTCGACTGAGATAAAACGAGGTGAATCAGGTGAAAAAAAAGACACTTGTGCCTCTTCTCGTTTTTTTTAATGGGCATATGCCTTGTTAGTTTAGTCGTATACAACACAGATACTCATGAAAAAGAGCAGAGCCGCACAACAGCACAATTAAATGCAACAACCTATGGAGAACGTATAGAGAATGAGATTATAAATGGAATAGAGATTACAGATGTTCTGAAACAGCTTTTGATCAGCGGAACTGGAGAAATCAATCAATTTGACACAATTGCAAAAAATATTATGTCGGATTCTGTTGAAAGCGTACAGCTTGCTCCGGCTGGTATTGTAACGGATATTTATCCGGCCGATGGAAATGAGGCAGGTAAGATTGATCTGATTCATGATAAAGAACGTGGTGAAATTTCCATATATGCAAGAGATCATCATACAATCGTTACACAGGGACCTTTTGAATTGAAACAAGGTGGATATGGAATTGCTGTCCGCAATCCTATTTATCTGAAAGATGAAAACGGGCAGGAATATTTTTGGGGATTTACCATTGTTATCCTTCGTGTTCCGGATATTTTTTCAGATGCGACAAGTGCGCTTTCGAAATTTGGATATGAATATAGTCTTTCCAAAACGGATAATCCATGGAGTGATAATTATAAAATTATTTATCAGTCAGATCGTCAATTAACGAATCCTGTTTCCTATGACTTTACGATAGGAACGGAGAACTGGAAGTTTGAAGTAATGCCTGAAAATGGCTGGGGAAACAATACATTAATAGCAGTAATCAGTGTTTTCTTTATTGCGATTACCATGCTTTTGGTAACTCTTACCCGGATGTGGCTGGTATCAAAAGAAAATAAAAACAAATTTCAAATACTGGCACACACAGATTCTCTTACAGGTATTTACAATCGCTATGGATTCGATGAACTGGCAGAAAAGATGATTAATAAAAATCCGAAAGCGAAATTTGTGGCTGTACTCCTTGATATTGATGATTTTAAATTTATTAATGATATCTATGGACATGTTTACGGAGACAAAGCATTAAGGAGTCTGGCAGACAGTATGAAAGCTTTTTTCCCGTCTGATGCGTTACTAGGAAGAAATGGTGGAGATGAGTTCTGTATTCTTTTAAAAAATTATTCCTACGAGGATGTAAAAGAGAAGCTACAGCAATTCACTATGGCTCCAAAGACATTTTCATATAAGGGAAAAGAATATCCATTTTATATTTCTCTTGGATATTCGGAATATCCGACATTTGCGTCTAACCGTTCACAGCTTATGCGCTGTGCAGATGCAGCCCTTTACGAAATAAAACTTCATGGAAAAAATGGCTGCATGGCTTATAGGGAAGGACTTGAATTAAGGGTTCGTAAACAACTGGGATTTGCATTTAGGGATATCTCCGAGCACCTTCCAGGAGCATTTATCATATACAGAGCAGACAAAGAAGATGATGAACTCTTTTATGCAAATCAGGAGTTTCTTCATATGGCCGGATATAAAGATATGGATGAACTATTCAGACTTACAAAGAAAAGTTTCAGCAACCTGATACGGGAAGATGAGAAGAAGAAGATAGAAGCAAGCATTTGGAAACAGATTGATAATGGCAATGGAAATGACTATATCCACTTTCATTTACGAAGAGCGGATGGATCGTATCTGTCTGTGCTTGACCATGGGAGAATTGTTGAGAGCCAGCAATATGGCAAAGTATTTTATGTATTGTTCATGGACTGGGAGGATATGAAAAGTCATTACAGTGAAAAATTTTCCGGATAATCGAAGGAAATATTGTAAAAAATATCGTTGTAAATAGAAAAATCCTGCTCATATTCATATATTGAACAGGATTTTTTTTTAAATCGCATGTGGAGCTTCTATTTTATTTGCCAAGCTATGATCTGTTTTCGCCAGTGAATTAAGCAATGCCCGCATCTTTGGATCCAGATTCTTTTTCCCATAAAATGCTTCTTCAAAACCCATGATAACTTAGAGGATGACACCCATCAAGGTATCCACCAAGTTAGCCACCAAGATTCTACGCCGTCAGCAGTTATACTGCGCCTAATAAAATTGTGTTAATAGGGTTATTTAAATACAGCAGATCAGCATGAGCAAAAAGTGGGATTCCAAGCCCGCGCTGGACGAGCATGGTTGCCGTGGAGCGTGAGGACTTTGACCGACTTTCCACTCTGGCAAAGAAGTACGTTACAGCAGAGAAAAAGGAATCCAAACTGCAAAAGGCGGTGGATGCGGCAAACAAACTAATTGCAAAGCTCAAGGCTGAGATTGACAGTTTGAAACAGAAAATTTCTGATTATAAGTCTGTCCACAGCAAGCTCCGTGCGGCGGAATTGGAGCGTGAAAATACGGAGAGGGACGCCGCAGGGCGGCAAGCGAAGCAGCGAAAAACGAATAAAAGTGTTTTAGGGCTTCGTTGATTGTTGCGTTGGCAACCCCACCGCAATGGTAGTGCCCTTCTCCGAACTTTTCTCCACCCAAACGGAGCCGCCGTGGAGGTCGGCGATCTCCCATACCAGTGAGAGCCCCAGTCCTGCGCCACCGTATTCCCGGCTGCGAGACTTGTCCACCCGGAAGAAGGGCTGGAAAATACTGCGCTGATACACCTCCGGGATGCCGCAGCCGGTGTCGGAGACGCGGAGCAGGAGCTTTTCCAACTCCTGAGTGACAGAAACCCGTACCGAGCCGCCCGGCCGGTTGTACTTGACAGCATTCTCCGTCAGGTTGAAGATCAGCCGGTAAATCAGTGCATCGCTACCGGTCATAATGCCGTCGCCCTCCGCCGTCAGCGTGACGCCGAGCTTATCTGAGAGCGGCGCAAGATCTGTGAAGATCTCCTCGATCATGGGAGCGAGCTGGATCCGCTCGTTCCGCGCCACCTGCTGCAGATTGCTCATCTCCAGCAGTGTCCTGGTCATCTGTATCAGCCGTTCCGTCTGCTCACGCAAAAGCGTGAGGAACTCCGCCGTCTCCGGTCGCACATCAGGATGCTCCGCGGAAAACAGCTCCAACTGCGCCTGCATTAGTGCCAGTGGCGTGCGCAGCTCGTGGGCGGCGTTGCCGGTGAACTGCCGCTGAGCGGAAAAGGCGTTGTTCAGCCGCTCCAGCATCTGGTTGAACGAGCGGCTCAGCTGCCGGAACTCCGAAATAGCGTCTTCATCGATCCTCATATCGGCAAGATTGTTCAGCTGCACCTGCTCCACCTGCGAGGTAAAGCTGCGCAGGGGCTTGAGAGCGCGTCCGCTGACGAAATAGGCGAGGATGCCGCTGAGCAGCGTTATCGCCGCCGTGATGTACCAGTTGGTGGTGCGGAAGCGCCCCTGCACCCCATCGACAATGATCGTCAGATCCTCGTCAGGGGCTATGAGCTGTGGGTCAAAGCTCGCCGCTCCGCCATCATTCAGGATCACCGTGCCGCCGCCTTGTAAGTTGTCCGCAATGGTGTCCATATAATACACACCGGAGGAGCACAGCAGCAGATTCATGGCCACGCAGGTGACACCGATGAGCAGGACGGACATCAACGTGATGCGCCACTGCAGGGAAAGCCGCTTCATTCCTCCTCACCTCCCATCAGATAGCCCTCGCCGATGCGGTTGCGGATGGGGTCATAGCCCAGCACGGTGCGGAGCTTTTTGCGCAGGGCGGAGATGTGGACGCGAATGGAATTGCTGAAGCTGTCCACGCTATTGTCCCAAACGTGATCCATCAGCTCCTCCTGACTTACTGGCCTTCCTTGATGCACCATCAGGTATTCCAGGATTCCTGTTTCCTTCCGGGTGAGCGTCAGCGTCTGCCCGTTGACGGTGGCGGTACGGGAGCGGGTGTCAAAGGTCAGGTCTCCGCAGCTTAGCAGCACATCCTGCTGGGTAAACTGCCGCAATGTCAGGCTGCGGATGCGGGCCTCCAGCTCCGCCAAGTGGAAGGGCTTCGCCAGATAGTCGTTCGCCCCGGCATCTAGCCCCTGCACCTTGTCCTCCACTTCGCTGCGGGCGGAGAGGATCAGCACCCGCGTCTCCCGGTCGGTCTGCCGCAGGGTGCGCAGCACCGTCATGCCGTCCTTTTTCGGCAGATTCAGATCAAGAAGCACCAGATCGTATCGTTCCACGCCCAGAAGCGCCAGCGCTTTTTCCCCGTCATAGCAGTAGTCCACGCTGTAGGCCAGCCGCCGCAGGCTGCGGACGATGGTCTCGCACAGGGCGCGTTCATCTTCAATTACTAAAAGGTGCATGAGAGCCCTCCTTTTTATTTCTTCGTTTTTGTGTTGCTTTCATTATAGCAAAAACAGATAAGGTTTGTGTTAAGTTTTCGTTCTTAACAGAGACTTTAACTCTCCCGCGCTATGATGGGGACAGAAAATCGGAAAGGGTGATGAAAAATGAGTTGCGAGAAAAAGGCAGCGGCGCAGATCGCGCTGCTGATGGCCGGAGCCGCCATGCTGTGCTTCGGTGTCTGGCGGGGCGAGGCGGCGACAGTGCTGAGCAAAGCAATCAAATTATGTCTGGAGTGTGTGGGCATTGGGTAAAAAGTTTTCAGGCGTTTCACAGACAATGTCCCGCTTCCGGGGCTGGATTCAGGCGGGGGCGACGCTGCTGACCAACCTGCATCTGCCGAACTTTCTCAAGGGCGGACTGTATCAGGGGGCGGGGAAGACCGTCTGCGTGCCGGGGCTGAACTGCTACTCCTGTCCGTCGGCGTCTGGGGCCTGCCCCATTGGTGCGTTTCAGGCGGTGGTGGGGTCTTCCAAGTTCAGCTTCTCCTACTATATCATAGGCTTCCTCATTCTGCTGGGCGTGCTGCTGGGGCGCTTTATCTGCGGCTTTCT
Organism: Clostridium sp. AF21-20LB; assembly: GCF_003478795.1. Lineage (NCBI taxonomy): Bacteria > Bacillati > Bacillota > Clostridia > Eubacteriales > Clostridiaceae > Clostridium > Clostridium sp. AF21-20LB. Next base: position 89,228 of record NZ_QUGD01000001.1, read on the forward strand.
ATGCCCCTTCGGCTGGTTTCAGGAGCTGCTGCACAAAATCCCCACTAAGAAGCTTTCCACAAAGAGGCTGAAGCCGCTGACATACCTGAAATACGCTGTCCTGCTGGTGATGGTTTTCCTGCTACCGGCGTTCCTTGTGAACGATGTTGGCATGGGAGATCCGTTCTTCTGCAAATACCTCTGCCCCCAAGGCGTGCTGGAGGGAGCCATCCCGCTGTCCCTTGCCAATTCCGGCATCCGGGCGGCGCTGGGCAAGCTGTTTACATGGAAATTCAGCATCCTGCTGTCGGTGATTGCGCTGAGCGTACTGTTCTACCGACCGTTCTGCAAGTGGCTCTGCCCGCTGGGCGCGTTCTACGCGCTGTTCAACCGGGTGTCCCTCTTCCAGATGAAGGTGGATAAGAATAAGTGCGTTTCCTGCGGGAAATGCGCCAGAGCCTGCAAGATGGATGTGGATGTGACGAAAACGCCCAACCATACCGAGTGCATCCGCTGCGGAATGTGCATCCGCGCCTGTCCGACGAAAGCCGTGTGCTTCCGCTACGGCTTCGGAGACGGTAAAGATAAGGCAAAAGCAGCGGAAACACTACAGACAAACAACACTAACAGGGAGGAATAAAACGAATGAAGATGAATAGGACGAATACTGCCGGCAGAATTCTGGCGCTGCTGCTTACTGCACTGATGGTGCTCTCTCTGGCAGCCTGCGGCACAAAGGGCGGAGACAAAATGGACGGAATGAGTAGCGAACCGAAGAATGCCGAGGAAGCGGTTACCATGCACAAGGAGCTAATGGCGCAGGAAAATGCCATTCTCTCGGAGAACACAGCGCTTTGGGAAAAAGTTTTCATAGCGGCCGACAAGGGCATGACCATGCAGGAGGACGGCAAAAACTATGGTGAGTTCTTGTTGGACACCATCGAAGATTCCAAAGATCAGTTTACGGAGGATGAGCTGAAGCTGCTCAAGGAGGCGGCAGAGAAGATCCGCGAGATTGAAAACAAGCTGACCATGATAGAGAAAAAGTACCCCGAGGCGGCACAGCAATCTACGGATGGCGCTATGAGCGTGCCCGCGGGCAGCGACATGACCACGCCGCCTGATGACGGCAGTATGCAGAAATTCCCCGTCTTTGAGGGCAAGGACCTGGATGGCAACACGGTGAAGAGCGACGAGCTGTTCTCCGCCAACGCCGTCACCGTGGTGAATTTCTGGTTCACCACCTGCAATCCCTGCGTAGGCGAGCTTTCCGAGCTGGATGCGCTGAACAAGGAACTGGCGGAGAAGGGCGGCTCCCTCATCGGCGTCAACACCTTCACGCTGGACGGCGACGAAACGGCAATTTCCGAGGCGAAGGATGTGCTTGCCAAGAAGGGCGCCACCTATCAGAATGTGTATTTTGACTCCGACGGTGAGGCGGGAAAGTTTACCACCAACATCTTTGCCTATCCCACCACCTATGTGGTCGACCGCAGCGGCAATATCGTGGGTGAACCCATCGTAGGCGCCATCACGGAAAAGAAGCAGGCGGAGACTCTGCAAAAGCTCATCGACCAGGCTCTTGCCGCCGATATGGGCTGACAAACGAATTTATCTTCTCCGAAAGGAGGGATACACCATGTATCGGAGAGTATTGCCGCTTCTGCTCACCGCGGTACTGCTGCTGAGCGGCTTTCACAAAGCCCATTGAAGAGCCTGCCGTGGTGGAACTGGAGGACCTGAGCCACGGCATGCGCCGTACAGAGGTCAGAAGCCGTGCCGGAGATTCTCACCTTGGTCATGTGTTCACTGGCGAGCCGGAGTCCCCCAATGGCGTGCGCTACTTCATCAACAGTGCGGTCCTGCGCTTTGTGCCTTACGCAAAGATGAAAGCAGAGGGTTACGGATATCTTCTGTATCTGTTCGAGGAATGAGTTTGCAAAATACTGTTATGTTTCTTAATATTTTTGCTATCAACATGTTCTCCTGCGGCCTTACGATCTGTCAAATCCATCCATGCTTTTGCCTTAAATGGAATCAAATATGCCGCATCCAAGACAGTCACTCCGTGCTTAAACTCTACGTCCTCATAGGTAACCTTGACTCCAAGAACTTTATCGAGATATTCCATGTCATCACCTGCATTCTTAACTCTTTTTCTGTATTATAACTTTTTTTGAGTTAAGATACAATATTTGAGTTAAGAGCAGTCAAAGATCAACATTATAAAAAATCATTTTCAAAGAAAAAAGCCCGGTGCAGCATGAGCATTACACCCACACTGCACCGGACATTCCATCATCGACTGCTTTGTCTATTTTCTTCTTCCTGCCGCACTTCCTGCTCATGCAGCTGCTCTTTTTCTGCTCGTCCTCTTTCAGGTTTTCCTGCATAATCTTCTGCGCCACAAGCCAATCCTGCATTTCCGATTTGGTCTTGCGGTACTCTGCATGTGTTCGTCCGTCAACGGCAAAATTGGACTTCATGGATTAAACAAATGTGTGTCTCCCTCTTTTTTATCGCAACATCATTCTATCCCTGTTGTATTTGAAAATGTATATGTACTCTTCTGATATATCCCCTTGTTTCTAAAATAATTTTCAAATGCATTTCAAAATTTTATTCTAAAATTTCTATAATTGCATGTTCAACTTGATGTTCTTTTATTTTGTCAATGATTATATGCATATTTCTATTCTAATTCTATTTTTGTATCCCCATCCTTTGGTACCATACCAAATTTTTGAAATACAAATCCAGTAAATGTGTCACAATCTTCTGCTGTAAATGTAACACCTATAGCGTCTTCAATATCACTTAATCGTATATTTCCTTTCACTTCCCACTTGTTATCGCTTATTCTTATAATAACAGTTTCTTCTTCCGACGATATTGGTTCAATATCGTTTAAATCGCCAACAATTTCTTCTAATAAATCAAAAAGAGTTACTATTCCAACCACTCCACCATGCTCATCTAATACAATCGCCATAGATTGCTTCGATTGTTTCATATTTTTAAAAAGCACATCTGCTTTTGTAGTTTCCATAACAAAGTATGGTGCAGAAATTGCAGAATCTATAACCATATCCTTACTTTTTTCTTTTAATCTAAAATAGTCTTTTGCATTTAAAATACCAATAACATGATCTATCGAATCTCCACAGACGGGATAAAGGGTATGTCGTGTATTGTGGATCGTTTCATCCCACTCCTTCACATCATCAGACATCCATAATATTGTCACATCTGTTCGATGTGTAGCAATCGTACCAGCCATAATATCATTAAATTCAAAAACATTTTGAATAAACTCTTTTTCTTGATGATCTATTGTTCCTTTTTCACTTCCCGCATCAACAAGCATACGTATTTCTTCTTCACCTACTTGATCTTCCGCTTCATTTGGATCAATACCACAAATCCTCAAGACAATATTTGTTGATATTGAAAGAAATGAAACGATTGGCTTAAATAGGATAGAGATTCCCGTAACCAATCCTGAAATCCCCATTGCCAGTTCTTCAGATTTTTTCATTGCGATTCTCTTTGGAACTAATTCGCCAAAAACCAACGTGAAATATGATAAAATCAATGTAATCAATATAACAGCTATGGTATCTAAAGTAGAACGTGGAATATTCACACCCATCCCAACAACCCAATCAACTAAAGGTTCTGAGAAATTATCTGCTGCAAAAGCACTTCCTAAAAATCCCGACAATGTGATTGCAACCTGAATTGTCGCAAGAAATCGTGCCGGCTCTTGCGTTAATCGTACTAATCTCTTTGCCCGACCATTACCTTGTTCTGCCATTCGTTCTAGCTTTGTTTCATTCATTGATAAAACAGCGATCTCTGCACTCGCAAAAATCGCGTTTAATATAATTAAAATAATCTGCACTACTAAAAGAATAAAAATTGATGTACTCATAAATAAAACCTTTCTACAATAAAATTATCTAAATATCACACTTACTTAAAAGCAACAAAAGACATGGTCTATGTTCCGAATACATAGTCCATGCCTTGCGATATATAAATAAAAATTCTATTGAATTGGTTCGCTTCAGAATCATTATCACTTTCGTCCATGTTAAATATTCCTCCTCTCAAATAGTATTGTAGTACAGTATAACAAAAAGACCTAACATAATCAATTCGAAAAAAGCAAAAGTGTGTTAAATTTATGTAAAACATAAAATCCGATTATTTTTATTTTCTTTGTGAAATTCAATTTTCTTTATCATCACTTAACATCATTTTAAAGTAAAAAGCAAGCCATTTTCAGACTTGCTTTCCACCATATCATCTTCCTTATTGATGGACTCCTGACCAATGCCGGAAAACTCATGACCGATCAGCTCACGGTTTATAACTCCCGTATGTTCTGTATCCGGTGGAATGGCTTGGAAAAAGGCTCTATCTTTGATGATGCGCTGGACGATAAAGAATACGAGGGAAATTTGATTTATTTACTGAACAGCGGCAGTGAATTTATTCGCAATAATTCCAAAGTCCGTTTTGTCAAAAAGGCACAGTATCGTGTAGACAAGACGGATTATGCTGAACGAGCTGTGACAGAGGCTCTTGTTAATGCGCTTATCCATCGTGATTATATTGTGCTTGGCAGCGAAATCCATATTGATATGTTTGATGATCGGGTGGAAATCACATCTCCGGGCGGTATGTTTGGCGGCGGCTCAATTCAGGAATACGATATTTACAGTATCCGTTCCATGCGACGAAACCCTGTGATTGCTGACCTGTTCCACCGCATGAAGTATATGGAACGCCGTGGAAGTGGCATACGCAAAATCGTCAGTGAAACCGAAAAGCTGCCTGGATACACAGAGGCATATAAGCCCGAATTTTTCTCAACAGCGACAGATTTCAGAGTCATCTTGAAAAATGTAAACTACAACATGTGCGGTGCTTCCGTACATGATGCCGCACATGATGGCGCACATGATACATCTGTGATCAGCAAGCAAAACTTGCTATTGGAATTTTGTGCAGATCCTAAAAGTCGAGATGAAATGCAAGCATATATTGATGTTTCCAGCCGTTCTCACTTCAGCAAATATTACCTCAAGCCTTTATTATCTTCTGGTAAACTTGAAATGATGTTTCCAGACAAACCCAAAAGCAAAAACCAGAAATACACTACCGTTCATTCCAAATAACCCAGAAGCAGGGCATTGGGTCTCATCTCCCATTGTCCTGCTTCTTTTCATTCCAGATTATATTCACATCATTTACCCATACATCCAATCCTGGATCGCAAATTTCAAATCCTGCGCCTTACCCAACAGCCAGATCGCCGCCAGCGGCAATCCCATCGGGCTAATCAAAAAAGCTATAACCAGCAAAATCGCACCATTCTGCGAGGAATAGGTAATAAGCACAGCCACGCCAACTGGATGTCCGCAGGCATCAGGTCTACACCCTCTGGGTGGTGCAGGATACCCTCGCCGGGACGAAGCGGCTCATCCATCAGGATACGCCCCATAGCGTCCGACAGCGTAAAGGGCAGCTTGTCCGGCTGGGGATGGCCCAGGCTGATTGTCAGGCTCCCTTGCGGGTCCCCGTCGATCAGCAGGACTTTCTTTCCGGCCTGCGCCAGCCCGATTCCCAAGTTGGCACAGGTCGTTGTCTTGCCAACGCCACCTTTCTGGTTGGCAATGGCAATGATTTGCGTGTTCATTGACTTCACCTCATTTCTAATTGTTGCTATTGCTTCTGGAAATAGAAAAAGCCGCCACTTCAAAATCATAAAGTGACGACCCTTTCTAATGCAGGAATCTTTTTCCCTGAAATGAAAAAAGCACCCAGTTATTTGTTACTGAGTACCTGCATTAGAATCGTATTTAATTGTTCAGATTTGGTCAGATTATGCCAAACTCTCCGGCGAAAAATTTGGTGTCTGAGAGTGCCAAAATTGCCCTCAAAAATACCCCCGAAATTGCTCTCTGGTTGTCCTACTTTTTTAACCACTAAGGACGTTTTTTGACCCCATTTTTGGCGGTTGTCCTATATTTAACCACTAAAAATTGGGTGAAAACGGCTCTCGTTTTGCCAAATTTGGTCAAACTATATCAGCCCATTTAGGTATAAGAAAACCCCGGAAAACCTTGATTTTCCGGGGTTTTTGAACCATTTTGATATAGTCTGAGCAGTCGATTATCGCTTGCTGAACTGCGGAGCGCGACGAGCTGCTTTGAGACCGTATTCACCTGACCTTGATCCCAAAAGTCCAGTATTCATGCGTTTTTTCGGGCTTCCCTCTCTCAGTAAACCCATAGGTAAACCCACGAAATCGCGAGATTTTTGGTGCCGTTTAACGCAGCCCGAATGCAGCATTCACAACGCTGCTTAATTTCTCAGGTTTATTATACTTGCCTTTCGCATAGATGTCCATAGTCGTTTTGCTGTTCTCATGGTCTGCCAAATACTGCACCGTCTTTGGATCAACACCTTTGTAAATCAGATTGGTGATGTAGGTGTGCCGCAGCATGTGCGGAGTCACCTTGAAGTCCATCGTATACACCAGCTTGGGATTGTTCGGCTGATGCTCACCAAGCCTTGGCTTTATTCTATGCTTGATGGACTGCCCATTTACATAGGTGTAATAACAGCGTTCTGCGGTGGAACGGACTGTTATGTACTTCCAGACCCTCACAAACTGTGCTTCCGTCAAAACAGTTCCCTTTGAATTGGAGATCACATATTCCGATTCTGATTTTTCCCTTGCTTCCTTGAGACAGGCTACCAGGCATTTGGGAATCGGAACATCTCGCTTCGCTGCCGGAGTCTTCAAAAGTGTGTTGACCACCGGCTCACCGCCTTCCACATGCCATGCACGCCTTACAGAAATGTACGGCGTTTTTTCATCCAGGAATACGCAGTCCCATTTCAATCCAAGAATCTCTTCTCTACGCAATCCCGCGTACAAGCCGATCATTACGAAAACATACGGTGGTAGCTCACGAATGCTATCCAGCAAAATGGCAGTCTGTTCATCCGTCAAAGCTTCGCGCCGTTTCGCAGGCTTTCCTCCTCTTGCGCAAATCGTTTTGGATGGATTCTCTTTGATCACCTTGCTCTCTTCTGCCGAATTAAAAATGTTCTTAATCAGCATATTAAGCTGACCATACATTCCGGAAGAACCTTTTGATAGCGGAACCATCAGCAGCCGCAGGTCATCTGTGGTCACCTCATCCATATACATCTGTCCAATTGGACCCACGATGTACCGATTCACCATCCGCTCGTATCCCTCCAACGTATTGGTTCTTACCGTTCCAGACCGCATCAGCAGCCATTTTTCGCAGTACTCTTCCACGGTCGGATTCTCTCTGTGGAAAACCACTTCTGCAATTTTCTTCTGGGCATCTTCCACCCGGTCATACAATTCTTCGCGTGTCAGCCCATAGATTGCCACTCTCTTTCCGTCTGCATCTGTAATTCGGGTACGATAATACTGTACCCCTTTCATCATCACTGTTCCGTATTCCGGAAGTTCAGCAGGACGCTTTTTTCCTTTAGCCATGTGTTCTCCTCCTCGTCTATCTTCATATATTGCGTGTTGTCACTTTTATTATCATGGCGTACACCACTTCCTTCAAGGATGTCGAATGTATGTAAAAAGGGCAGGGATTTTTGACCATCCCTGCCCTAAGTTTTTTCTGATTTACTCTTAATCCCACGATGCAAAAGCATCTTCCAGCACTCCTGCGAGCTGCTCTGGGCGATTGTATTTCACCTTGGCGTAAATATCCATGGTGATCTTGCTGCTTTCATGACCGGCAAGATACTGAACTGTCTTCGGATCAACCGAAGCATGAATCAGATTCGTAATATAGGTGTGCCGCAGCTGATGCGGAGTCACCTCAAAGTCCAGACTGTAAACCACATTTCCATTGTGTGCCGCCTTTTGCCCCAGAACCGGCTTCACCGTATGCTTTACCCTCTTGCCATCTTCATAGCGATAATAGCAGCGTTCCTTGGTGGTACGGGTTACGATATACTGCCATAATCTCTTGAATTGCGTATAGGACAACGGGTCTCCATCCCGGTTTGCAACCACATAATCCGATGTCGATGTATTCTTCGCCTCTTTCAGACATTCCAGAAGATTGTCCGGCAGAGGGACATTCCGATGCGCTGCCTTTGTTTTCAGCTCTGTCAGAATCACCGGACGATTATGCTCCGTATGCCAGGCTCTCCGAACGGTAAGGTACGGAGCCTCGCAATCAAGATACACCGAATCCCATTGAAGTCCGAGGATTTCTTCTCTCCGCAATCCTGCGTACAGCCCCAGCATTACAAACACATACGGCGGCAAGCCGTAAATGGCATCCAGCAGCTTATCCACCTGCTCATCCGTAAGCGGGAGGCGTTCCTTCTGGGGAATTCCTCCCACATTCTTCTTCAGATAGATGGTCGGATTCTCATCAATGATCTTGCTCTCCATTGCTGCCGTAAAAATACACTTATATATAACGCTCACCGATTTGTACACGGATGCCGACTTTTTTGATGCCGCCAGCAGTGCCAGGCGAATGTCATCTGCTGTTACATCTCCCATATGCATATCGCCCAATGGCTTAATGATGTAGTTCTTCACTTTCGATGTATAGTCAATCAGCGTTGTCATCCTGATCTGTGCTGACTGCATCAGCAACCTTTTCTCGCAATACTCCTCCACTGTAGGTGTACTGCGGCGATACGTCTTGTTCTCAATCTGCTGGATCGCTTCCTGTTCCTTCTGGTACAGTTCCTCTCTCGTTCTTGCATATAAGGAAACCCGCCGCCCCTGCTGATCTGTTACACGGGTGCGATAATACTGCGTTCCCTTCATACTCACCGTACCATAATCGGGAAGCATCATTCTTCTTGCCGCCATATCATTACCTCCAATCCTGTTGTTGCTTTCATTATTGCGGATTCATCGTCCATACTCAACGATGTCGATTTTTACCGCCGAAAGCTTCGAGGTTTGCGATATGTCGCAGCACGTTCCATCGGTTTTGCACGGTGCGTACATTTTGCAATGTACTCCTGAATCCCCACTTCCGTGAAATAAACGCAGCCGTTTTCCACATACTGAACATAGGAGATCAAACCGTCTGTTCTTGCAGCATCCAGTGTTTTTACGCTGATTCCCAGTATACTGGCTGCTTCCTTCCTTGTAATCAGTTTATCCATCGCCTTCTTCGCCTTCCTTTCGGCATTTGCCCTGTCTTTTTTTCTCTGCCTGTTCCGGAATGTAATAACCAAGCTGAATCCTTACAGCTTCGTCAATCCCACGCATCTGACCCTTACTTACCCGCCCAAGATAGCGAATCACGCATATCTTGTCGCAGGTGTCGAGCTGTTCCGCCAATACCATAGACGGTTTTGCCAGTCCCTTTGCTTTACGGAGAAAGAAATGCGTTGTCTGCTTTCGCTTCTTCTCAATTTTTGATGTCAGCGGAGCAATCGTGATTGTCGGCGCATAATAATTACCGACATCATTCTGAAGAACCACAACAGGACGAACACCGCCCTGCTTTGATCCAACCGGAACACCGAGATTGGCGAGATATAAATCACCTCGCCGATAAACCCAGTTTTCTTTCATTTTCTGTTGTCTCCAATCTCCATACACTGATATGGATAAAGCCTGCCAGGTATCATGCTGATACAGCACCCAGCAGTGCTTTCTGAAAATATGGTTTCTCTGTACTTTTTCTTATCACCCCAGAGATGTAGGATTTCTCACAGGCGGCAGTGTGCTTCACTGCTCCATTGGAATTTAACCATCCCGCCTTCCTTATGGCCGGACCGCGAATTACGGAAGTATCATTGTCCCTGTCTGGCTTTAGCACCGCCGCCGGTTGCAATCCGGCATTTGCTTCTGCGAAACCGCTATCGCCCCGATGGGATTCATGGCGTGCAGTCGAAGGCTCGACCAAACAGGAATGTACCTGAAGAATGAGTATTCAGTTTTCAAGGGACATCCGGACTTTCGTCCTTACAAAGTAAGTTTAACAAGAATCCTCCGGTTTCGCGTTGGCCTCGTAGGCGCACTTTGGTTGTCCTTGCAGGACTACATACGGTTCGTTTTGATTTTTTCAGTGTCCTATGCAGTCGGATTGGGGCAAAAAAAAATGCCTCGTTGGTTTCCCAACGAGGCATCGAAGACGATTCTATTCTGTTTTCTGTAAACTGGTACCCGTTTATCTCCTGGTGACCATTTGAGTCACGGCTAATGTATCAAAAAAGCAACGCTCATCTCAGCAAATCAGACAAGCTGTATTCTCCTTTGGGGATATTTGCTGTTCTGCGATACTCTTTTATGGCTTTCACCAAGAGCTGAGGATTACTGAAAGACTGCTTCACAAAATCATACGACTTCACATCATGCATCCGAAGATTTGTTTTACAAAATTCGCTTGTTTTTTTCCAGAACGCTTAAACTGATCATATGCTCCTTCTGCATGAATAATCAGCATTTCAATTTCTGGAGCAGTAATGACATTTACCACGTCAATTTTCTGCTCATATGCTTTACTCAATCGAAATTCCTCTCTGCGAGAATCCAAAATCCGTATCACAGAAATCTGCTCATCGAATCCTTTCCGTAAGTACTATGCATAAAAGCACAGCCGCAGAGTACATCTGTGGCTGTGTTTCGTGTTCAGTTGCTCACTGTTGCGTGGACTGGATATGGAGAGACAACATATCTCCCGATCTTACATGGGTGATCTTATCTGCCATCACTCTGGCAGTTTTCCTTGCAGATATGTCGGCATCCCCACTGCGGTCGTATCCGGCCTGACCTTAAACATGGCTTTTTCAATCTACCTTCCTTATCGGTTTTCCGCGATATATTTCTCCGCCATGTGGACTGCCACCGCGCCGTCCGCCACGGCGGTGACCACCTGACGGAGGGGCTTCGTCCGCACGTCGCCCACGGCGTAAACGCCGGGAATACTGGTTTCCGTGGTCTCTCCGGCCACGATATAGCCGCCGCCGTCCAGCGCCAGTTGACCCACCGCCAGCGCCGTGGCGGGCTGTCGGCCCACGCTGACAAATACGCCGTCGCAGTCCACCACGCTTTCCTCACCGGTGACGGTGTCCCGCAGGCGTACGCCGGTCAGCCTGTCCCCGGAAAGCAGCGCGGAAACGGTGCTGTTCCAGCGGAATTCCACATTTTCGGTCTGTTCCAGTGGCTCGTGATAGATCTTGGTGGCCCGCAGGGTGTCTCTGCGGTGGACGAGGATCACCTTTTTCGCCACGCGGCTGAGAAGGAGGGCATCTGCCGCGGCGGAATTGCCGCCGCCCACCACGACCACCGTTTTGTCCTTGTAAAACATCCCATCGCAGGCGGCGCAGTAGGCCACGCCCCGGCCCAACAGCTCCGTCTCTCCGGCAACGCCCAGCGTTCTGGGGTCTGCGCCGGTGGCCAGCACCACGGTTTTTCCCCGGAAGATCCCCTCGCTGGTCTCCACGAGCTTGGGAACCGCCGTCAGATCCATGCGGAGAACTTCCGCGTATTCGCTGCGTGCCCCAAAACGCTCCGCCTGCTTTTGCATCTTCTCCGCCAGAGAGAAGCCGTCGATCCCGTTCTCAAAGCCGGGGTAGTTGTCGATCTGCTCGGTCAGGGCCATCTGCCCGCCAGCAGACAGCTTTTCCAGCACGACGGTGTCCAGCCCCGCCCGGGCCGCGTACAGGGCGGCGGTGTAGCCGCCCGGGCCGCCGCCCACCACGAGCATATCATAAACATGATTGTTGTTCATATCTGAATCCTCCGTTATTTCGCCAAGGCTTCCTGAATGAAGCGGTCGATCTCTGCCTTTGAGCCGGGCGCGGTGATGGAATCCACGGCCTTTCCGTTCCGGTACAGCACCAGAGTTGGGATGACCTCGATCCCCTCGGCCCCCGCCAGCCGCGGCTCCTCGTCAATATTGATCTTGCTGACAACGAGGCTGTCCGCGTATTCCTCTCCAATCTTCTCATACGCAGGGCCGATCCTCCGGCAATAGCCGCACCAGGCGCCCAGAAATCCACCAAAACGGGCTTTTCGCCCCGGGTCGCCTGCTCAAACTGCTCCTGATTCATATTCATAGCTGCCATATCTGTCAGCTCCTTTCTTTTGTTTGGGTATTCTCAAGACTCCGTTCTCGCCCCACACCACATCGTGACCTCAACCTGAGATGACGGTACTCTGCCCTTGGGACATAAAGCAGATGAGTAAGACCATCATCTGTACGAGAATAGCTGCGGTTTGTTGCAGCTTATTCCGCGCAGAGCTCCGCCACAAGAGCGTCCATCTGCGCTTCGCTGGTTTGGTTCAGTGCGCCGCGCAGCGATACCTCCGTTTCACACAGTCGGAGTTCCTTCATCTTTTCCAACTCGGCGCGCATCAGCCGCGCGGCAGCAGGGGCCCATGAGCCGTTTTCCATGAGGCCGATCCGGCGGTTTCGGAATCCCTTTGTCTGTAAATGATCCAAAAAGGCCTTCATGGGCGGGAACAGTCCTCCGTCATAAGTGGAGCAGGCCAATACCAATTTCCCGCAGTAGAACGCACTGGCAACAGCGTAGGAAAGATCTGTCACAGTGAGATCACATATGCTGACCTGCACGCCTTTTTTCTCTAATTTACCCTTGAGGGTCTTCGCCGCATGGGCAGTATTTCCATGGATGGATGCGTGGGCAATCAGTATGCTCTCCGATTCTTCAGGTTCCCATTGTGACCAGAGATCATAGAGCCGCAGACACTCCTCCAGCCCTTCTGTAAGCACGGGACCATGGAGCGGGCAGATCGTTTGGATCTCCAGCGCGGAGGTCTTTTTCAGCAGAGCCTGCACCTGTGCGCCATATTTCCCGATAATATTGTAATAATACCGTCGGGCCTGCGGCACCCAGGGGGCACGGGCAGTCCGTTCCAGTGAGCCAAAGCGTCCGAAGCATCCGCCGAGAACAGGATTTTTTCCGTTTCCTCATACGCCGTCATCACCTCCGGCCAGTGTACCATCGGTGCCAGCAGGAAGCGCAGCCGGTGTGAGCCCAGAGAGATCGTGCTGCCCTCGCCAACCTCCAGCATACGGTCTTCCGACAATGCACCCGTGCCAAAGAACTGCTTGATCAGGGTAAATGTTTTCGCGTTTCCCACGATCTTCATCTCCGGGTACTCTTGCGCTATCCGCATGAGGCTGCCGGAATGATCCGGCTCCATGTGTGTGACCACAAGATAATCGGGGTTGCGCCCCCCCAACACCTGCGCTACATTGGAAAGCCATTCCACCGCCGCCCGTGCGTCCACGCTGTCCATCACGGCGATTTTCTCGTCCAGAATGACATAGGAGTTGTAGCTCACTCCCATAGGCTGGACGGGGTACTGGTTTTCAAAGAGTGCCAATGTGTTATCATCCACCCCTACATAGCGGATGGCATCTGTTACCGTTCGGATATCCATATAAAAAATACCTCCTATTCTGATGTCTTTGGTTTTCTTATAAATCGTCTATCAGTGCGGTGCTCTTGGCGTAGGCGGTACTGCGTGCCTCAAAGAAATCGGTCTTGACCATATTGGCGTCAGCGTACTGGCTGACCCATTCCATGCTCTCCGGTTCGCTCTCAAAGCCCGGATACAATGCCGGATAGCCAAGGCTCGTCCAGCGAAGATTCCCGAGATAGCGGATGTAATCGCTAATCATCTGCCGGTTCAACCCCGGGATGTCGTCGCCGATCACATAATGCCCCCATGCGATCTCCTGCTCCACGCCCTCACGCATCATCTCGCGCAGCGCTTGTACGCTCTCGGCGGTGAACAACTCCGGCTGCTCCTTTTGCAGCTCCGTGATGATATTGCGGAACAGCCACAAGTGCGTATTCTCGTCGCGGTTTATATAGCGGATCTCCTGCGCCGAGCCGGGCATCTTCCCGTTTCGGGAGAGATTGTAGAAGAACATAAAGCCGCTGTAAAAATAGATGCCCTCCAAAATATAGTTCGCCATCATCACGCGCAGCAGCGTGGGAGCGTCCTTCCGCTCCTGAAACTCGTTGTAGCAGTCCCCAATGAAGGTGTTGCGGCGCAGCAGATGCTCGTCCGTTTTCCATTGGTAGAGGATGTCATTGCGCTCCACGGGGGAACAGATGGTGTCGAGCATATAGCTGTAGCTCTGTGAGTGGACACACTCCTGAAACGCCTGAATGGACAGGCAGAGATTGACCTCGTTGGCTGTAATGTAGGTGCCGATATTAGGCAGGTTCGCTGTCTGAATGGAATCCAAAAAGACAAGAAAACTCAGAATTTTATCGTAGGCGCTGCGCTCGGCTGACAGCAGGCGGGGATAGTCCTTCACATCCTGCGAGAGATTGATCTCCTCAGGGATCCAAAAGTTGTTCATGGCCTGCCGGTACCAGTCGCTGACCCAAGCGTACTTCATATTGTTGAAGTCGTTGAGGTTGGTGGTATTGCCGCCGATCATGCGCCGCAGGCGCACATCAAGGTCGCCCTCCGGGTTAAAGAGGGGCTTTTTCTTCAGTTCCATCATGCTATCCTCCTTATGACGAGCAGCTTTCACAGGCCTCGACCTCAAGGGCCTTGCTGCGGACATAATAAATGGTCTTGACGCCGGCCCTCCACGCCTCCAAATACAGTCTGAGCACCTGACGCATGGAATAGTCGTTGGTGATATAGAGATTCATGCTCTGCGCCTGGTCAATATGTCTCTGGCGAAAGCCCGCGGCGCGTACCGACCAGCTTTGGTCGATCAGATGCGCCGCCTTATAGTACCACCATGTATCCATAGAAAGCTCCGGAGCAACGCGGGGCAGCATGCTGCCCTTTTTTTCCTCTAAAAAGAATCTCTTCATAATTGGATCGATGCCCGCCGACGTGCCGGAGAGGATGGATGTGCTGGAAGTGGGTGCGACAGCCAGCAGATAGGCGTTGCGCATTCCCTGCACCGCCACCGTTTCCGCAAGCGCCCGCCACTTTTCTGAGGTATAACCTCGCTTTTCAAAATACGCGCCTGTCTGCCAGTCGCTGCCCTCAAAGAGCGCATAGCGGCCCTTTTCCCGTGCCAGTGCTGTGTCCGCCTTGACGGCGGCGTAGTTGATATGCTCGAATACCGCATCGGTGAAGGCAAGGTGCTCATCGCTCTCCCATCGGATGCCGCGCTTTGCCAGCATGTGGTGGTAGCCGCTGACGCCCAGGCCGATGCTGCGGTACTTCTGATTGGTAAGCCGCGCGTATTCCAACGGGTAGAAGTTGAGGTCGATCACATTATCCAGTGCGCGGATGGCCGTTTCCACCGTGCGTTCCATATAGCCTCGTCCTCCACCGCCAGATTACCGAGAGACAGACTCGCCAGGTTGCAGACCACAAACTCACCGGGGAGTGTGGCCGTCACCACCACTGTGTCGCCGTTCTCCGTGTGCACCTCAGTGCTGATATGCTCGATGGGCGCCATGTTCTGTGCGATCTCCGTGCAGAGATTGGAGCAATAGATCATTCCCGTGTGGCCGTTTGGTTCATACGATTTACGCTGTCGCGGTTGAAGGCGAAGGGCGTGCCGGTCTCCACTGCCGAGCGAAGCACCAGCCGCACGATGTCCTTGACGGTGACGCTGCGCTTTTCGATGCGCGGGTCATTGACGCAGTCAGATACCGCTTCTCCCATTCCGTACCCCAGTAATCCTCCAGTGCGTAGCCCTTGACCGTGAGGATCTCATGCGGACACATGAGATGCCACGGCGCGTCTATGTTCTCCTCCGCCAGTCGCCAGAAGAGATCCGGATAGCACACGGCGGGAAACACATCATGCGCCTTCATGCGGTCGTCGCCGTTGTTGGTGCGCAGTTGAAGGAATTCAGGCAGATCCCGGTGCCATGCGTCTAAGTAAACCGCCGCAGCGCCCTGCCGCATCCCCAACTGATCCACCGCCACGGCGGTGTCGTTGACCAACCGGATCCAGCGGATAACACCGCCCGCCGCCCCTTGAAAGCCGCGGATGGTGCTGCCTGCAGCGCGCACCTTACCGAAGTACATCCCCATTCCACCGCCAAATTTAGAGACCTTTGCGAAGTTGTCCAGCGAGCGGTAGATGCCGTCCAGACTGTCCGGCACAGTGTCCACAAAGCAGCTTGAAAGCTGATGGTAGGGCTTTCGTGCGTTGGACATGGTAGGTGTCGCCATCGTGACCTCCATACGGCTGAGCATATCGTAAAAGCGTTTTACCCACCCATGCGGTCAGAGCCTTCGTTCATAGCAAGATGCAGCGCGATACCCAAAAACATCTCCTGCGGTGTTTCCAGCGGCACGCGGCTGCGTGACTGGATCACATAGCGTTTGAGCAGCAGGTCAAGGCCGGAGTAGGTGAACAACTCGTCCCGTTCCGGGCAGAGAAAGTCCTCCGCCATAGCGATCTCCTCGTGGGTATAGTGGGCAAGAATATAGTCACCGTAGAGTCCCTTATCCGTCAGATAGCGAAGCCTGCCATAGAGGTCGCCGACGCCGCGCCCCTCCCATTCCTGTGCGTTGCGACAGCGAAAGGAGTGGTTCAGAAGCCGCGCCGCGATGAACTCCCACTTGGGTGCCTCTGCCGTAGTCAGCTCTACCGCTGCCTTGGTCAGTGCCTCAGCCCTCTCATCCTCCGTCATGCCCGGGCGACAGAAGCTCTCAAACTTCATTTGAAGCGCCGCGAGGGAGTAGATTTCCTCGGTAAAATCCATCTGGATACGGCGCAGCACCTCGTCAAGCGAGTTATCCCCCACCGTCTGCGCGATGGTATGCCGGACGCGGCGCAGCGCAGACCGCTTTTCGCGATAGAGGATGTACGCCTTGGCCACCTCATAGTGTCCGCGCTCCATGAGCGTCCGCTCCACCTCGTCCTGCACACGTTCCACGGTGAGCGGTACTGTGACGGAGAGATTGTTGAGAACGGCGGCGAGGATCTCCTCCAGTTCTCCGCCCCCAATCTCCCTTCCCTGTCCATCAAACGCTTTTTTCATGGCGTTGAAAATTTTCTCCTGTTGAAAAGGAACAGACTTCCCGTTTCGTTTTCTGATCTCCATTTCGATCCTCTCATCTTCTCCGGTCACTTTTCATGTCCTTTTTGGGCAAAGAGCGGGCAAGCGCAGTATCACGCTTGCCCGCTCTATTTTTGAAAGCCGGTTTTTCTGCAGCCGACACGGCGGGGCTGTTTGTTGTCTGTTGTCTTGGTTTTGGCTTTCCTGCCAGTTACTTCATAGATTCCAGAATGGCGTCCGCCAGTGCTTCCAGCTCAGTGCGCTTGTCCGTGCCCATGGACGAGGCGAGGCTGAGCCGCTCGTTGAGCACCGTCATGTTCTTAAGCTCATCGTTGACAAATTTCTGCATGAGGTCACCGGACTTCACCGCCCATGAGCCGTTTTCAATGATGGCAAAGGTGCGGTTTTGCAGATTCAGTGCCTTCATATCCATGAGGAAGTCATGCATGGCGGGGTAGATGCCGAGATTGTAGGTCACAGAGGCCAGGACAATGTGACTGTACTTAAACGCCTCGGAAATCAGCTGGGAGACATGAGTGGAGGACACATCGTACATCGCCACCTTGCTCATGCCCTTATCGCAGAGCGACGCCGCCAGCGCCTGCGCCGCGTTCTCCGTGTTGCCGTACATGGAGGCGTAGACGATGAGCACGCCCTGGGTCTCAGGGGCATAGCGGCTCCATGTGTCGTACTTTTCGATGAACCAGCCCAGATCCTTGCGCCACACGGGGCCGTGGAGCGGGCAGATGTACTGGATCTGATCCAAAACGCCGCCGGCCTTTTTCAGCAGGAGCTGGATGTGGGGGCCGTACTTGCCCACGATGTTGGTGAGATAGCGGCGGGCGTCGTCCAGCCAGTCCCGCTCGAAGTCCACCTCGTCGGCGAACAGCTTACCGTCCAGCGCGCCGAAGGTGCCGAAGGCGTCGGCGGAAAAGAGGACGCCGTCGGTGACGTCGAGGGTCACCATGGCCTCCGGCCAGTGAACCATAGGCGCGCCCACAAAGGTGACGGTGTGCTTGCCAAAGGAGAAGGTGTCGCCCTCCTTCACCTCGATGCACTCATGTCCGTCCACATGGAAGCCGAACTGCCGCATGAGCATGAATGCCTTCTCGTTGGAGATCAGCTTCACCTTAGGATGGCGCAGCAGGATCTCCTCGATGCAGGCGGCGTGATCCGGCTCCAGATGGTTGACCAGCAGGTAGTCCAGCTCGCGGCCATCCAGCACATACGCCAGATTTTCCAAAAGCTGGCGGCAGGCAGACCAGTCCACCGTGTCAAAGAGCACCGTCTTTTCATCCAGCAGGCAGTAAGCGTTGTAGCTTACGCCCCGGGGAATGGGAAAGCAGTTTTCAAACAGGGCCAGGCGATGGTCGTTGGCGCCCACCCAGTAGAGGTCGTTTGTTACTTTACGCACGCAATACATCTTATCTTACCTCCTTCACGGCTCAAGCCTTTACAAATTGATCCTTCGTCTCCGCGCACTCCGGGCACACCCACTCGGCGGGAAGCTGCTCAAAGAGCGTACCCGGCGCGATCTCGCCGTCCTCGTCGCCCAACTCCGGCACATACTCGTAGCCGCAGCCGCTGCAGACGTAGCGGTCGCCGATGGGGGCGGGCTTCGGCGGTGTGGGCCGCTTCATCTTTACCATAGGCGGCGCGGGCAGCTTTTCGCCGCTATCCAGCGCAGCAGTGAGCAGGGGCAGGATCTCCTCCACATCGCCCACGATGCCGTAGTCGCAGTTCTTGAAGATAGGCGCGTTACCGTTCTTATTGATGGCCACGATGGTGGAGGCGTCCTTGATGCCCTTAAGGTGCTGGGATGCGCCGGAGATGCCACAGGCGATGTACAGATTGCCGGTGAACTTCTGACCGGACATACCCACATAGCGGTTCAGCGGCAGATATTTGAGAGTCTCCGCCACAGGGCGGGAAGAACCGATGGCCGCGCCGGCAGCCTTGGCCAGCGACTCTACCAGTTTCATGTTCTTTTTCTCCCCGATGCCCTTGCCCGCGGAGACCACCCGCTCCGCCTGCGGGATGGGCGTATCCATAGGGATGCCCACGGAGAAGTCGTGACCATCCTTCTTCAGCGCCGCTACAAGGTCGGCCACCTGCTGGGCAGCATCCCCTTCCCGGAAGATGGTCTTTTTGCGAATGCCGGTGATGGGCGCGGGTTTCTTGGCCGCCGAACGGCTCTCGCCGCCGGAGCTCTTGCCCAGCCTGCCCACCAGATGAGAGGCGATGACCACCCGCTGGATCTCGTTAGTGCCCTCGTAGATGGTGGTGATCTTGGCGTCGCGGTAGGCCCGTTCCACCTCCATGCCCTTGAGGAAGCCACTGCCGCCGTGGATCTGCAAGGCATCGTTGGTGACCTCCAGCGCGATGTCCGAGGCGTACATCTTCGCCATGGCGGACTCCATGCCGTAAGGCGCGTGCTGCTCCTTCAGCTCCGCCGCGGAGTAGATGAGGAACCGGGCGCAGCGCAGCTTGGTGGCCATATCCGCCAGCTTGAAGGCGATGCTCTGCTGGGCCGCGATGGGCTTGCCGAACTGGACGCGCTCCTTGGAATAGCTCAACGCGTGCTCAAACGCGCCTTGGGCGATGCCCAGCGCCTGCGCGGCGATGCCGATGCGTCCGCCGTCCAGCGTGGACATGGCAATCTTGAAGCCCTCGCCCTCCTTGCCCAATAGGTTTTCCTTGGGAACCTTCACGTCGTTGAAGATCAGCTCCGCCGTGGAGGAGGAGCGAATGCCCATCTTGTCATAGTGGTCGCCGAACTCAAAGCCCTTCCAGCCCTTCTCCACGATGAAAGCGGAGATGCCCCGGGTGCCGATGTCCGGCGTGGTGACGGCGAAAACCACATAGGTGTCCGCCTTAGGGGCGTTGGTAATGAAGATCTTGCCGCCGTTGAGGAGGTAGTAGTCCCCCTTATCCAGCGCCGTGGTCTCCGTGCCGCCGGCGTCGGATCCGGCGTTGGACTCCGTGAGGCCGAAGGCGCCGATCTTCTCGCCCTTGGCCAGCGGAACCAGATATTTCTTCTTCTGCTCCTCGGTGCCATAGGCGAAAATGGGCCATGAGCCGAGGGAGACGTGGGCGGAGAGGATTACGCCCGCGCCGCCGTCCACACGGGCCAGCTCCTCCACCGCGATGGCGTAGCTCAGGGCATCAAGACCGGCACCGCCGTACTCCTTGGGGTAGGGAATGCCCATCCAGCCCAGCTTACCCAGCTTCTTGACAGCCTCCTCGGGAAACTCATTGTTCTGATCCATTAAAAATGCGAGGGGCTTGATCTCCTCCTCCGCAAAACTCCGGATCTTCGCGCGCAGCTCTTCGTGCGCCGCCGTGGTTTGAAACAGCATATGGGTACCTCCTCTTAAAATTTTACAGCTTGCTTGTATCTTGGGGATCGGATCCGCCGGTCAGCAGCCTGCGCAGGCTCACGGCACGGAACGCCTCGTCCTGCTTTTGCTGCAAGGCCGCCAGCTGACAGTGGATGGCGCACCGCCCATGCTTGTCCTGCCAGCGGCATTCATATCCCGGCTCCATGCAGGCGCACAGGATGCCCCGCTCCCCCACGACCCCCATGAGATCGTAGAGGGAGGTCGCGTCCAGATCGCAGGACAGCGCGCAGCCGCCGAGGGCGCCGCGGCTCACCCGCACCAAATTGCCGGCGGAGAGCTTGCGCAGAATCTGGTAGGCAAACTGATTGGGGATCAATTCCGTTTCCGACATCTCGGCCACCGAATGCTTCTCCCCGTCCAGCAGCACCCGCAAAATGCGCAGTGCGTAGTCCGTCTCTTTGGTGATGATCATGCTCCACATCCTCTTTTCGCTTGCTTGTTAATGCCATTATATCAATCTTGATAAATTTTATCAAGATAATTTCCAAAAAAATATATCGTTTTAACACAGACCGCTCCAGCCCGGGTCAGCTTCGCTTTCCATTCAGCGAAAAGCCATGTTCCTTACAATATAGAAGCCGAAAAAGCTGTGCCGTGGCAGTCCGCCGAAAGCAGAAAAGACTATGCCTGAAAACCAGAAAGCGGAGAAATTGGTTGGGGCTCGCAGGGGTCGCCCACCCAAGGCGGATAAGGCGGTCCCTGGCAAGTCCAAGGCAAGCACCAAAGTGCGTGCTTTTCATTTTATATTCGACACATTATGTTATGATATGCAGTAAATGTTCCATCTTACCGTCCCATTCTCTGCTGGAATCGGCGCACTCTTTCAGTTCAGTTTCGACTTCAGCATTTATCGGCAAGTTTTTCTTATAGCGGATGGTATGCTCAAGGCTTGCCCAGAAGTCCATAGCGATTGTACGGAGTTGTATCTCCACCGGCACATGGATCACTTTTTCCGCAAAGAATACCGGCAGCCGGAGCGTCAGGTGCAGACTGCGATAGCCATTTGGCTTAGGGTGTGAAATATAATCTTTCTCTGTGATGATTTCAATGTCAGACTGTTTTTTTAAGCACTTTGCCAAAAAGAACACATCCTCCTCGAAAGAGCAGATCACCCGCACACCGGCAATATCCATGATATTTGTCTGCATGGTCGGAAAATCCAGAGGAAGTCCGCGTTTCTGCATCTTATTCATAATGCTGGACGGCGACTTCAAGCGGCTTTTTATACTTTCTATCGGATTGCGATCATGCTTCAATGAAAACTCTTCGTTTAGAATTTCCAACCTGCTTTCCAGTGCTTTCAGCGCACATCGGTATTGCAGCATGACTTCCTGATACCTGCGATTTTCGCTTAAAAGGCGCTGGCACTGCAAATCATCTAAGCCTTTATCTGCCGCAACCGTCAAGCCAAATAAATTCTCACTCATAGCTTCTCCATTCCGCAGGGATAGCGCTCCGCGCTGTCTGCCGCTCTTGTATTACGACCTGATAAAAACTGTATCCGCCGGAGAGATGGGAACAGGTGAAACCGTACTGCGTCAAAAGTCGGCAGGCCAGATAACTGCGAAGCCCTGTCTGGCAATTCACATAAACAGGCTTACCCCGGTCTAACTCGTCCAAATGCTCCCGCAGATCGTCCAGTGGAATATTGCGGAATCCATTCAAGTGCCCACGCCGATATTCGCCTTCTGTACGGACATCCAGCAGTGTCGCATTGCCATCGCAAGGCAAGTCCTCAACCTCATTCCAATGGAACTGCCGTACCTTCCCGCTCTCCAAATCCTCGATCATAAAACCGGCCATATTGACCGGGTGTTTGGCAGAGGAATAGGGCGGCGCATAGGAAAGGTCAAGCTCCGTCAGTTCCAAGGCTGTCATTTTTGCGCGAATGGCCGTTGCCAGTACATCAATGCGCTTGTCCACGCCCTCGCCGCCAACGATCTGCGCACCCAGCAGCCGCAGGCTTTCTTTTTCATACATCACCTTCATTGCCATAGACTGTGCGCCGGGATAATAGGTAGCGTGGGATGCCGGGAATAATACGACTTTGTCGTAAGCGATCCCTGCTGCCTGCGCTGCCTTCTCATTGATCCCCGTGGAGGCCGCTGTCAAGCCAAACAGTTTCAGAACAGACGAGCCCTGAGAGCCGTGAAAGCGGCTGTTTCCGCCGCAGATATTGTCAGCGGCAATGCGTCCCTGCTTGTTGGCAGGCCCCGCCAGCGAGATCAATGCTTTTTGGCCGGTCACGAAATGGGTGACCTCTACGGCATCGCCCACAGCGTAGATATCCGGCACGGAGGTTTCCATCCGCTCGTTGACAGCGATGCTGCCCCGGATGCCCAGCTCAAGTCCGGCCTCTTTTGCCAGATGGGTGTCCGGCGTGACGCCGATGGCCAGCAGCACCATGTCGGAGCGCAGCGGCTCACTTTCCTCCAGCAGCGTCAGCACGGAATCTCCGTCCTGTCGGAATCCGGTGACGGTTTCATCCAACCGCAGAGCCACACCGTGTCTGCGCATTTCCGCATGGACAAAGCTGGCCATATCCGCATCCAGCGGCGCTAATAGCTGCTTCAGACGCTGGACGATGGTAACCGAAACGCCCATCTCCACAAGGTTTTCCGCCATTTCCAGACCGATAAAGCCGCCGCCAGCCAAAACAGCGGTTTTCGGCTTCTGATCCTCTACAAAGCGTCGAATGCGGAGGGTGTCTTCCACGGTGCGCAGGGAAAAGACCCGCTCGCTGTCCACGCCGGAAAGCGCAGGAATCGTCGGCTTTGCGCCGGGGGCAAGAAGCAGTTTGTCATAGGTTTCCGTGTAGACCTTCCCGCTGTCCAGTGCGTGGACGGTGACGATTTTCTCTGCGGGATTGATCGCAGTTACTTCCTGCCGTACTCGCACATCAATGCGAAAGCGATCCCAAAAGCTCTCCGGAGTTTGCAGCGTCAATTCTTCCTGCTCCTTGATCACACCGCCCACATAATACGGCAGACCGCAGTTGGCATAGGACACATAGCCGCTGCGCTCGATCATGATGATCTGCGCGTGTTCATCCAAACGGCGGATGCGGGCGGCGGCAGAAGCACCGCCCGCCACACCGCCTACGATTACAACTTTCATCTTGCGCCCTCCACCATTGCGGCAATCTCCGACTTAGGCCGATAGCCCACCGATTTGGCAACGGCCTTTCCATCCTTGAATACGACCAGCATCGGGATACTGGACACCTGAAAACGCATTGCCAGCTCCATCTGCTCGTCCACATTGACCTTTCCCACCTTGAGCGCGCCGCTTTTTTCTTCGGCAAGCTCATGCAGTATGGGAGAGAGCATTTTGCACGGTCCGCACCAGTCGGCGTAGAAGTCCAGCAAAATGGGCTTGTCGGAACGCAGTACCTCATTTTCAAAATTCGCAGCAGTAATTTTCAGTTCAGCCATGAGTAAGGCTCCTTTCTGTTATCTTTGTTTATTCTTTGTTTTTCAGCTTGCAAATCCCCTGCGTCATGGTTCCCATGGGGCAGAAGGCACACCATGTACGGGGCTTGTAGAGCACCATGACGATGAGGCCGATGAGCAGCGAGGTCAGCATGAGGCTGTAAAAGCCGAAGCTGAATTGGGCTACCCAGTCTGTCACCGTTCCGGCGGTGTAGGCCCAGCCCCACGGCACACGGAAGGTCCAGAACAGCTTAATGGCCTCCCGCAGGGACGAAGTACCCGCAGCGACCAGATATGTCTGAAACACCATGTTGCCGAACATCGTCAGGAAAAAGATCAAAAAGCCATAACGGAACCACTTGGAGGACATCCAGCGGGGCGTGGGCTTGCAGCGGGAGCATTTAAGGTCTGTCCCCAGCTTGCTGAACAGTTGACCCCGTCCGCAGAGGTGGTTGCAAAAGTATTTGTTCCCACCAAAGATGGCTAAGAACAGCGGCAGAAGAAAATCGATCATGCCCAGCCACGCGAACAGGATATTGAAAAAGCCCAGTGCAAAATAGATGATTGCATATACCAACAGGTAATCGTACCAATGCTTTACTTTCATGCGTCAGCCCTCACTTTCACCTCAATGCAGCCGACGGGACAGATCTTTGCGCACTTGCCGCAGCCTACGCATCGTTCCGCCTCCACAGCGGCGTAGCAGCCGCGGCGCACCTTGACGGCCCCCAGTGGACAGGTATTTTCACACACGCCGCAGGCGACGCACCGCGTCTTATCTATGGCGGCCAGTTTCTTTGACAGCATAGCGTTCCTCCCTTAATCCTGCAAGGATTTGTAATAGAGCATACAGTGGCAGAATCCCTCGAAGCCCGGATCTGCAATTTGATCCTTAAACTCCTGGCACATACATTTGGTCGCCTCTGTGCTCTCCCTGCGGCAGGGGCAGTACCCGCCGGTGCGCTTGAGTCCTTCTCTGATGGTGCTGACAATCTCCTGATCGGAATTGAGCTTGATTTTCATGTTCGCCACCTCTTTCTTGTTGATTGATTGTGGCTTTATCATACCGCAGTACAAAGCATTTTTCTGTGACGAGGTTACGTTACGGCAAATTTTTATATAAGTGAGAAAGAGCCGTGAAGCGGTATCTTACATACTGCTTCACGGCTCTTTGTTTATAGGTTTTGTTGTGCTTCCTTACTCAGCCACAGAAAACTGGTCTTTGCCAACAAAACATAAGGGGCATTCAAAATCATCCGGAATATCTTCCCATTTTGTACCCGGTGCAATGCCGCCTTCCGGATAGCCATTTTCTTCGTCGTATTCCCAACCACACACATCGCATACATATTTCATAATGAAATTCTTCTTTCTTGTTTTTTATTTCGCACACAACATTAGCCCGACTTTATCGTCATCAGAAACAATAACGATTCCTATCTTACTCAAAGAATATCCACAGCTTCCGCTTGTTTTACTCTCTTTGTTTTCTTATTCCCTGAAATCATTTTATGACCCGTATATACTGCCATAACCATGCAGATCAAGGAACTAAGCGCAAGGTACTTATGCGTTGTTTTTGAGCCTTTATATCCAGTGCAAAAAGTTCCAAACATGGTAATTACCGCTCCGATTGACCAATATTTATGTGCTTTCATGACTTGTTTGCCTCCTGCCTGCAATACATGACATTCAGTTCTCTATGTTGGTTCTAAGATACCATGCGCGGAACGATCACGCTTTCCACAGACTGTGGAGGTTGCAGTAGGCGTAGACCGCCTCGACTTCGTCGCCCTCGCAGAGCGCAAAGCAGACCTCCGGCTTCTCGCCCGGGTGCAGTTCCTTGCGCTGGTTGCCCTGATTGGTGTGGAGGGACACCCACTCGATGTAGTGCTCCGGCAGCATGGGATGCTCTACGGAGCCGACCTTGACATGAACGATGCCGTTTTCCACAGTCCAGACAGGGACGTGCTTCTCCACGGCGGCGTCGGTGGTACCGGGGATGATCTCGCTCATCGGCTCACCGCAACAGATGACGGGAACGCCCGTGTCCTTGACCTTGGCAATGATGTTGCCGCAATGCTTGCAAATGTAAAACTTCTGCTCCATGATTCGTTCTCCTTTTCTCTTTAATAGTTTTCTGCGTGAATTTCAAAGTAGCTCTGGGGATGGTTGCAGGTCGGGCAGACCTCCGGTGCTTTCTCACCGATCACGATATGCCCGCAGTTGCGGCACTCCCATACCTTGACCTCACTCTTGGCGAAGACCTCCGCCATCTCCACATTGTGCAGCAGGGCACGGTAGCGCTCCTCATGATGCTTTTCAATGGCGGCTACCAGGCGGAAACGCTGGGCCAGCTCATGGAAACCCTCCTCGTCGGCGGTTTTGGCAAAGCGTCGTACATATCCGTCCACTCGTAGTTCTCGCCCTCAGCGGCGGAGAGAAGGTTTTCGGCGGTGTCGCCAATGCCGTTCAGCTCTTTGAACCACAGCTTGGCGTGTTCCTTCTCATTATCAGCGGTTTTGAGGAACAGCGCCGCGATCTGCTCGTAGCCTTCCTTCTTGGCCTTGGATGCAAAATAGGTGTATTTGTTGCGCGCCTCGGACTCACCGGCAAAGGCAGCCATCAGGTTTTTTTTCGGTTTGAGTTCCTGCGTATTTCGTTTCTTTCATGGCGGATACTCCTTCCTGTTTTTCTGCTTTTATTGTAGCAAATCTATGATTTTCTTCTGTAACGAAGTCACATTTCTTTTTATTTTAGACGATTTAGTCTGTTCTTATCCCGCAGCGTGATTGCACCACGCTTCAGCTCCACCAGCCCGTCCTCCGAGAAGCTTTTGAGCATCCGTGCCACTGCCTCCCGTGCCGAGCTGATGTGCTGGGCGATCTGCTCATGGGTCATGCGTATCGTGTCGGAGCCGGTACGTTCCGCTTCGGCAAAGAGAAATTCTGCCAGCCGCTGATCCAATCCCTTGAACATAATCTGCTGCATCGCCCACATCACATCAGAAAACCGTTTCGTTGCCAGTTCATAAAGAAAACAGCGGACATGGAGATTTTTCTCCTTGAGTGCAGCAATGACATTTGCAGAGATAATCAGAATGTCCGTATCCATTCCGGCAGTCATTTGTGTATCAAAGGTGATCTGACTGATCACGCAGGAGGCGGAAAGCACGCATAGTTCGCCCGGATACAGGCGGAACAGCGTTACCTCCCGCCCCTCATCAGAGAGAAGATAGGTGCGGATCTCGCCGGAAAGAATAAACAGCATTCCGAGACATTCATTGTCGCTGCTGTGAACGAACGCACCCTTTTTATAATGACGGACAAAGGCACTTCGGCGTAGTGTGTCCATTTCGCGTTCGGTCAAGGATGACCAGAACGGAAGTTGTGTCAGTGTGCGTTCCATATCAATGGCAGCTATGCTTGCCGCAGCCGTGGTCACCGCAGGAGTGACCAGCCTCGCCGTGTTCATGGTCATGGTGGTCACAGTGAACATTGGGATCGTAGCCCAAACTTCCGTTGAGCAATGCGCTCACCGCCGCGTCAGCGTCCCCGCTGACACCGCCGTAGAGCTTGATGCCCGCTTCGGCGAGTGCTGCCTGCGCACCGCCGCCGATGCCTCCGCAAATCAAAGTGTCCACGCCGTTCTGCATCAGGAATCCTGCCAGTGCGCCGTGACCGCTGCCGTTGGTATCAACGACTTCCGCATGGACGATTTTGCCGTCCACAGATTCATAAAGCTTGAACTGCTCGGTGTGACCGAAATGCTGAAAGATCTGACCGTTGTCATAGGTAACTGCAATTTTCATAATGGAATCTCCTTTGCAAGTTTTGCCTGATTTTTCCATGTTGGCTCTCTGCATCCGGCAGCAACGGCCGCAGTGAGCTGCCTCCTGTCCTCCGCAGATGCGGTAGTTTCCCCCGGTGATGTGCAGCGGTTTCCCGTGGACAAGACACGCTACGATCTTGCTCCGTGCGCTTTCGTAAATCTCCTGCACGGTAGAGCGGGAAATCTCCATTTGAGCGGCACACTGCTCGTGGGTTTGCTGCTCCAAGTCAACCAGCCGAATGACCTCGTATTCGTCCAGCGTCAGCAGGATCGGCTCGGTATTCTCGCACCCGTTAGGACAGAATGTATCGACCTGTGGTACGCCACAAATTCGACGGCACCGTGGCGGTCTTGGCATGGGAGCTTTCCTCCCTTTGTATTCGGTATATTCCAATTATAGCACTTTGAGCAGAAAAAGCAATTTTTCAAAAGCTGCTACATTTTCCGTCCTCATATGTGTGCTGGCTGATATTCGGTGTCGAAGACTACGTGTGAGCCATGTTCGTATTGTCAGATTATCTACATTTGACAGAACTTCGCAGGGTATCCTCTTCCGAATAGTTCGCATTGATGTCCATCGGGTTGATATACTGCGCGCTGGAAGGGCTGATTTTAATGACCTGCCCCTCAAATTTCTTCACCAGTGCCGTGTACTCGGCTTCCGGATCGCACACAATTACATCGTCATCCGTCACCAGAAACGCATTGGCGATTTCTCGCTTGGCAGAGAAGGATTTACCGGAACCGGGAGTACCCAGAATCAGCCCGTTGGGGTTTTTGAGCTTTTTCCGGTCAACCATAATCAGGTTGTTGGACAGAGCATTCAGCCCATAGTACAGAGCCTCTTTCCCGGTCTGAAACAGTTCCTGGGTGGTAAACGGAACGAAAATTGCCGTGCTGCTGGTAGTCATGCTGCGCTGAATCTCAATCAGGTTCTGTGCCAGCGGCAGACAGCTCATCAGCCCCTGCTCCTGCTGAAAGTCCAGACGGCGCAGGTTGCAGTTGTACTTCTGCGCGATACTGGAAGCTTGAAACACATTGGTTTCCAGCTCCTGCTCCGTCTCGCCGGTATTCATCACCAGAAAGGTCAGCAGGAACATACGCTCATTCTGGCTCTGCAATTCCTTCAGCAGTGCCTTTGCGTCCCTGCCGTAAGTTGCCAAATCTGACGGAATGATGTCCATATCGTATCCGGAACGGACAGCTTTCTTCTGTTCCTCAATCTTGGAACGATCCAGCTCCGTAATGGTGTGCTTGATGGATTTGATTGCTTTGTTCTGGTCTACCGACTGAATGTGCATGGTCACAATCTGGCTGGATTCCATATCCAGAAAGTCCTTCAGCAGCTGATCCGACAGGTCGGAAGCCGTAATCTGGAGATAGGACATGGAACCATACATCCCACCCATCTGAAAAACACGGTTCTTCGGAAAGGCAAACCCGGTCGGGGCAATAAAGTCCTTTACCGACAGCCCGCTCTCCGGCAGCCACTTCCAATCGAAATTGAATCGGTCATGGTCACCCATGTGGAACATATCGTGCATCAGATGAAGCCGTTCCTTACCGTTCAGCAATTTTGCCCGGACACCCAAGCGTTTGAAGTTGTTCATCAGGTCGATCTCAATGTGATTGAGCCTCGGCTTTGCCTGTTTCATGGATTCTGCTTCAATGCCAAACGTCAGGTACTTCGTCTTGGTCAGGCCGTTGTTGCCTGGCAAGCTGGCGGCGCAGCATGGTGCTGTACTCCGTGCGCACCGGATTGAAATGATCCTTCTGGTACGGGATGCGCACCATCTTCTCAAAATTCGAGGCATCCGTAGCCATATTCATAAAAGAAAGCTCAAAGCGGATACTCAGAGAGCCGTTCCACCCGCATCTGATAATCTCCTGGGAACTCCTGCCGGAGCTTGCCGTATTCCGTGTCAGAGAGAAGGACATTTTCGTATTAGCCATACCGGTGCTGGATTTCCTTCTTCTCTCTTTTATTGATTGTTTCAGTACTTGTTCTATTAGTACTTAATTGCGCGGGATTTTCCGTAACCGGTGTGTCCGTATCCGGATTTACCGTATACGGCTTTTCCGTACACGGCTTTTTCCTTGGCATCTCATAGATCACATACTCCGCTCTGCCCATCCGACCGTTACTCTCACGCTGCTGGTTCCTTTCCAGATATCCAAGACGTTCCAGTTCTTTCAGAGCTGTAAGCACCCCATCTACGCCATCCGGTGTAATCGAAGATAATCCCCGTACCGAATAGTTCCATGTGTCCGGTAAACTAAGCAGCATAGAGAGAAGTCCTTTTCCTTTCAGGCTGAGACCCTGATCCCGCAGGTGGTAATTGCACATCGTTGTGTAATTGCTGTTTTTCTCAACCCTGAATACCGGCATGGTGCTCACCATCCTTTTTCGCAGGCTCCGTTTTTTTCTTCGGACATTTGCGCGGACGATCTTCGCTGTCCTCCCGTCGATGGTATTTGCCGGTATCCTGCATCATGCGTTCAAACGCCTGAAGGCGTCCCTCTGTAAAAAGCGTCATTCGATCACACCCCATTTCTTAAACAACTTGAAGAGATGATTCTTTCCCTTGCAGGTCACTCTCGTCTGCTGCACCAGTTTTCCGCTTCTGCCGTAGCAATCCCGGACAATAAAATAGCCCCTTGCAGATTTGTCTGCAAAAGGCATCAGCCAGCCGCTTGGACTGCGGTACAGATAGCGATGATCCAGTAAGAGAGCTACTGCCGTCTTCTCCGGGATTCCGATTTCCTTACAGAAATTCCGGATGCAGGTACAATCCTCCGAATTCACAAAGGTGTCGAAGTAGTCTGCCTTGGGCTGTGCCGCATCCAGCTGTTTGCGGATACCCTCAAGCTGCTCTTTCTCGGCCACAAGCTCCTTCGCCAGGGTGTAGATGACCTCCGGATGCTGAATCACCTGATCCAAAATAGAATCGCTCATATACACACCATGCTTTCGGATGGACGGGAGAACTTCATCAAACACCCAGTGTTCAAACCGTTCTGCCGATGGCAGCTTGCTGTGAACGATCAGCCGATAAACATCACCTTCCGTGATAAAGGAGATTTCAACGACCTGCTCTCCAGCATCTCCATACTGATTCACCTTCTGAACGACCCCCTCGCGTTTCGTTAGGGGGCCTCTACAATGGCGTTTCACTGCGGCGTAGGGATTCACATATCCCAACGCTTTCGCCACGTCGCTTGCACAGAAGAAGGTCTTGCCTGCCTCCTGTAACAACCGGATCGAACCAAACTCCTGGTTCTCAAACACCTCCATCATCTGCCTCGACTGTCCGCCATGACTGCCCACATCGGTGTCATGGGTCTTCTGATTGAAATCCGTCATACCTGTTACCTCCTACTCAAATTTGTCTCGCCGGATTTCGGGCGAAAAAAATAGAGCCTCGACCCATTCTCGTTTTCAAAGAATGAGCCAAGGCTCTATGTAACAGGATACCTGATATCATTTTTTTGCAGATTTCGTCAGAACTCGCCAAACGAATCCGACACCATTTTTCATTCCGTTTCAGCCGGATTTTTCCCGAAAATCTGTCAAGGATATGGGGCGAATTTCCCCTCCAAAATGGCCTTCTGTAAACCCATTTTCCCACCCATTAGGCTCAAAAATAGACCGTAAACCCATGGTAAACCCATCAAAATGGGCTAATTTGAAGTCAAATTTCCTCAAATTTCACCATCGGAATCAGGTGATTTCAGGCATAGAAAAAGCCCGGAAAATGGCGTATTTCCGGGCTTTTTTAGCATTATTAAGCTGTAGATTATCGCTTGCTGAACTGCGGAGCGCGACGAGCTGCTTTGAGACCGTATTTCTTACGCTCTTTCATTCTCGGGTCACGAGTTAAGAAGCCTGCTTTCTTCAGTACCGGACGGTAATCAGCGTCTGCCTGAAGAAGTGCACGGGAGATGCCGTGTCTTACAGCGCCAGCCTGACCTGTGAAGCCGCCGCCACGTACATTTACAAGTACATCGAACTTATCAACTGTCTCGGTTGCTACGAGCGGCTGACGAACAACCACTTTCAGGGTCTCAAGACCAAAGTACTCGTCGATGTCTCTTTTATTGATAGTAATCTTGCCGGTTCCCGGTACAAGGTATACTCTAGCGATAGATTTTTTTCTTCTGCCTGTTCCGTAAAATTTGTTAGCCATTATAGTTTCCTCCTTCCAGTGCCTTTAATTAAAACTTGATTTCTAAAACTTCCGGCTTCTGAGCTGCCTGCTCGTGCTCCGGACCTGCGTATACATGAAGTTTTGTAATCATGCTTCTTCCTAAAGGTCCCTTTGGAAGCATACCTTTAACTGCTAACTCGATAACCTTCTCCGGCTTCTTAGCCATCATTTCACGAAGGGTCGTCTCTCTCATGCCACCTACATAATCAGAGTGATTGTAGTAGATTTTCTGATCCATCTTCTTACCGGTTACTTTGATCTTCTCTGCGTTTACTACGATTACATAATCGCCGCAATCCATGTGCGGTGTGAAGATCGGTTTGTTCTTGCCTCTTAATACCTTTGCTACCTCAGATGCAAGACGACCTAATGTATATCCTGTAGCGTCAACTACATACCATTTTCTTTCGATTGTTGCTGGACTAGCCATAAAACTCTTCATTGGTTGACCTCCTGTTTTACTTCATATAATTGAGATTAACTATATCATGAAATGCCTGCTCCGGGGCTTTGGTGCCGACATCTTCCTGACTCATGTCATACTGATTTATTATATTACACCGTCCCGGACGTGTCAAGCGGTTTTTCCTTGAAAATACAAGGTTTTTTCCCCGGATTTACAAGATAAGTTCGTTTCATTCCATGCATCTGATATACGCATGGGATACACATGAAAAAGGAAGACTTCCTCCTCTCAGATTCCATCTTCCCTTTTCGCCGCTTTTTAGGTTGGTAATGAACTTTTTCTCTTTTCTCAAGAGAATTTATTTGAAGGAGACTGGGAAATCTCCGTCAAACCTTATTTTTCGATAAAACCGTTCCTGCAATGGAAGAACCGATTCTGCCTATTTCTGCTTCTTCGCTTCCAGATAATCATTCAGCTCCGTATTCAGGACATTGGTGATGAACATATGTCCCGGTGCGTGGGTAATAACTAACGGAAGTTTTGCATTTTCAATCGCTGCCTGCGGGGTAACGCCGCAAGCCCAGAATACCGGGATCTCACCCTCGCGGATCTCGACCGGATCGCCATAGTCTGGTTTGGAAATATCCTTGATACCGATCGCTGCCGGATCGCCGATCTGGACCGGACCGCCGTGTACGTTTGGATAACGGTCTGTGATCTCTTTGGCTTTCTGTGCGTTTTCCGGTGTCATCGGACGCATGCTGACAACCATCGGTCCCTTGAACACGCCGGCGCTCTCGCACTGAATGTTGGTCTTGTACATGGAAACATTGCAGCCCTGCGCGATATGGCGCACTTCAATGCCGGCTTTCATAAGCGCCTCCTCAAAGGAGAAGCTGCAGCCAATCAGGAATGCAACCGAATCTTCTTTCCAATAAGAAGAAACATCTGTCACCTCATCGACTTTCACGCCGTCACGATAAATGAAATATTTCGGGATGTCCGTCACGATGCTCGCGCCTTCGCCCATATCGTGGATATCCGGTGTGCCCTCTACGACTTCCAGGATTGGGCACGGTTTCGGGTTCTTTCTTGCAAATTCTTTAAAATCATCGGCGTACTTCTTCGGCAGGATAACCAGATTTGCCTGTGCATATCCGGCACACATGCCAGCCGTCGGGCGGGTAATCTCGCCAGTCCGAATCAGTTTCCATACTTCCGGTGGTGTCATTTTGCTGTAATCTGCCATATACGTTCCCTCCATATCTTTCGATGCATCTGAGTTTTATCTGAATCTCTCAGTCTCTTCCTCTAATTCAACCATATATTCAGTTCCATCGATCACAACCCGGTAGGTTCCAATCGGATTCCAGTATTTCTTCGACTCACATCCAACCGCTACCTGAATCACTGCATCAAGTTCTCCGCACGGTTCCGGTACCTTTGCCAGTTCTTCTTTGAGTGCTTTGAGTTTTTCCACCTGCTCAATGTAAAGCTTCTGCGCTTCCTCAACCGTTACTTTCTGGAAATGTACTTTATAGCCCGGTCTGGACTGTGCAACCAGCGGAAGATCCACAGAGATAACGCCAGCAATCTTCGTATAACCGCCGGTGGTCTGATGATCCGCCATCATGATAATCGGCTGTCCGTGGGACGGCACCTGAATCGCACCAAAGGCGATACCGTCTGTGATAATATCGCCGCCATTTTTATGCTCGATGACCTCGCCCTCGAGACGGCAGCCCATACGGTCGGACTCATTCGTAAATGCATATGTGCTGCTTAAGAACGTCTCTACACCTTTCTCAGTAAAGCAGTCATCCTGCGGTCCCATGACAACGCGGATGGTTTTCTCAGTCTGGGAGAAGTCCTCCGGCGTCACTTTTCTCTTTCTCATATTTGGAAGGGTCGTCTTAGGAGCGGCAAAACCAATCTCGTCTCCGCCGCCGATCTTTCTTCCCTGATAACCACCTACTTTCAGCTTTAGGTTGGTGGATTTGCTGCCCATCTGTACCGGGATATCCAGCCCGCCTGCCACTGCAATGTACGCGCGGCTTCCACTTGTCATACCGGCAAAGTTCATGGAATCGCCCCTATGTACTAAAACTGCCTGATACATCGGAAGATCTTTTCCATTTACCTTCGGAACCAGATTGCCACCGGTTACTGCGATAATATTATCTTCTGTAAATTCCATCATCGGTCCCATTAAGGTTACTTCCAGAACCGCCTCGTTTTCATCATTTCCCACTAAAATATTCGCGATCGCTGCGGAACGCTGATCCATAACGCCTGATACAGACATACCAGACTCCTGATAGCCGGTGCGTCCCATGTCCTGTACGGTTGTGAGGAATCCGCCGCTTGCAAACTTAATGCCCATCTTTATACCTCCTTATCGTACACAACGTATTTGTAGGTTCCATCTTCGACTTCTTTTTCGATCTTTTTATACTCTTCCTCGGTTACTGCAGCAAACTTGATATATTGTCCCGCTTCCAGAAGCACTGGTTTCTCGCGGTCTGCATCATAGAGTTTTAACGGAGTCCGTCCAATTAACTGCCAGCCGCCCGGAGATGCTACCGGGTAGATACCGGTCTGCTCACCGGCGATACCGACGGAGCCGCCCTCAATCTTCACTCTCGGGCTCTTCAGACGCGGGGTTGCGATCTCTTTGCTCATGCCGCCCAGATATGGGAATCCAGCAATGAATCCAATCATGTAGATTAGATATTCTTCAGATGTATGAATCTTGATAACCTCTTCCACGGTCTTGTGATTGTGCTCCGCAACATTTTCAATATCCGGACCCATCTCTCCGCCGTAGAGAACCGGAATTTCGATAACGGTTGGCGGCGGAATCGGAATGCTGGATAAGGAACCCATCAATTTATCAAATTTTTCTGTGAGTGCCTTGAATCCGATCACTTCCGGATGATAATGTACTAATAAGGATCGGTATGTCGGAACCGTCTCCACAATTCCCGGTATATCGCTTTTTTCAACCGCAATCTTGAATGCGCGGATTTTCTTGTTGATCTCCGGGCTGATTTCATTGCCAAACTCAACGCACACAGCGCTGTCGCCCGCTACAAGGTATCTTACCTCGCTCATATATACCTCCTGTCAGATAAACGAAGCCCCCGCCTGCCTGTTCTGCTTTTCTTCGAAAAACCTAAAAACTGCTTCCGACCCAACAAGCCAGTTACAGGGAAACGCCCGGCAGACCTGCTGCCATAAGCCAGCCATCTGCGTGCTCATCCAGCCAGTCCGCCGGGCGCCTGTCCGTTTAATCGTTTTTTATTATTTTACCACATTTTTTGCATTTTTTCATTCATTAACCAAAGATAGTAAGAATCTTCGGCAGAGCCTTGATTCCTGAGTAACCGGTCAGAAGAACAACGCATACACCAAGTACGATGAGTACGGTCGGATGTTTGTAATTTTCACCGACGATATCTTTTCTGCGGCTTGCCAGAAGAATGACAAGCAGTGTAATCGGAAGAATCAGTCCGTTTACGGAACCAGCCAGAACCAGAAGAGTTGCCGGCTGTCCAAGTAATGTCATGATAACGGTCGATACAGCGATGAAGCCGATAACGAACCATTTCTCATTCTCCATGATGAACGGATGCAGGGTCTTTAAGAAGGATACAGATGTATACGCTGCACCGATGATGGAGGTGATAGCTGCAAACAGGATAACCAGACCGAAGATCTTGTAACCGATGATGCCTGCGCCTGCCTTAAAAGCTGCTGCTGGCGGGCTTGCTACCCATGCTTCGCTTCCAACTACTTCCGGAGTTGCTGTAACAACGCCTAAAACTGCGAGGAACAGTAAAATTCTCATAACTCCCGATACGCTGATGCCCATTAATACGGAGCGGCGAACATGCGGAAGATCCTTGGTTCCGGAGAAACCTGCATCCAGAAGACGATGTGCACCGGAGAATGTGATGTAACCGCCGCAGCTTCCGCCAAGCAGGGTAATAATCGGGAATACCAGGTTCGGGAATTCGTTCAGATGTCCAACACTGCCGATTGCCTCGACAACCGGAGGTTTGGAACGGAATGCTACATAAAGTACGGTAACAATCATGATGCTTCCTAAGTATTTGGTCAGCTTATCCATGAAGTTTTTCGCATCCTTGGATAAGAAGATCAGGATACCGATGACACCGGCTACAACGGTTCCGACTTTCAGTGGGAAACCGAATACGATATTAAAACCGGTTGCGGCGCCGCCGACGTTACCGATATTGAATACCAGACCGCCGAGAGACACAAGGAACGCAATGAAATATCCGAGTCCCGGAACAACTTTATTTGCGATATCCTGTCCACGCATACCGGACACACCGATGATGGACCAGATATTTAACTGGGTTGTAACATCCAGAAGAATGGTGCAGATGATTGCCAGTGCGAAAATAGAGCCATACTGACCGGTAAAGGTTGCGGTCTGCGTCAGGAAACCAGGTCCGATCGCAGACGTTGCCATCAGGAACGCGGCGCCAATCAGGGCTGTCGTGTTCGCATTACTTTTTTTCTTTTCTCCCATATTTTTCTTCTCCTTATATACGTATTAGCGGAACAGATTTTTAATCTCCACTCCCTCGGCTACCAGGGTCTCACGAATGTTCTTTACGAACTCCAGTGCTTTTGGGTTGTCTCCGTGTACACAGATGGAATCTGCCTTGATGGAAATGTCGTTTCCGTTGATGCTCTCAACTTTTCCTTCTTTTACCATTCTTACGACACGTTTGATTGCCAGGTCTTTATCTTTGATGACTGCTCCCGGAAGTTTTCTGGAAACCAGGGTTCCGTCATCGTTGTATGCACGGTCTGCGAACACCTCGCTCGCTGCCTGTAAACCAACCTCCTCAGCCGCCTTGATCATCTGGGATCCTGCCAGACCCATGAAGATGATATCTTTATCTACTTCATAGACTGCTTCACACATCGCTCTCGCTAGCTTCTCATCAACAGCTGCCATGTTGTAGAATGCACCGTGCGGTTTTACGTGCTGGATTTTTACGCCCTGGCTCTTAGTAAATGCGCTCAATGCGCCGAGCTGGTATTTCAGATATGCTTTCGCTTCTTCCGGAGTTACCACCATGTTTCTTCGACCGAAGCCCATCAGATCCGGAAATCCCGGATGTGCTCCTACTGCGGTTCCGTATTTCTTTGCCAGTGCGATGGTCTTATCCATAACCATCGGATCACCTGCATGCCATCCACAGGCCACGTTGGCGGAAGACACGTACTGAAGAATTTCTTCATCCATACCAATCGTATAGTTACCGAAGCTCTCACCTAAATCACTGTTTAAATCGACATAAAACATGGTTCATTCCTCCCTTTCTTAGCTCACACATCTCATTTTTGCGGCTTAGCGTTTCTTCTGTCTGTTTTCAACAACTATCGGAAACTATTTTTAAGATGAGATGTTTTTTGTATGTTCCCCTTGTCTTTTTGCTTCTAATGATATTTTATCTGACTTTTATGTATTTTTCAATCATAATTTTAATATTTTTCAAAATAATTTAATTTATATACAAAAATCGTGCAAAAACGCACGTTTTAGGCGTGCGTTTTTGCACGATGTGATTTTTTGCACTCTTTTACCATTCATTCCTGCACCCGGTTTACCAGACAACCGTTTTCGTCCTTCCTCCTGATACAGTTTTTCTGCTTTTTCTACTTCTCCCCATCTTCCCGCTCCATCTTCCGTTTCATCGAGAACCGGGTGACGCCGAGCAGCGCCGCCGCCCGCGTCAGGTTATTGCCGGAAAGTTTCAACGCCTCCGACATATATCGTTTCTCCAGCGCCGCGACCTCCTGCTCGAGGTCGATCGGTCCTTTTTTCAGATCTTTCAGATAGATGCAGTCCCCGCTCTCCGGCCTTGCCTCCCGCTCGACCGGCGCCAGCTCCACGTGTTTTTCCAGGATATTTCCCTGGCTGAAGAGAAAACAACGCTCAAAAATATTTTTAAGCTCCCTGACATTGCCTTTCCAGTCGTACAAGAGCAGCTCCCGCATGAAATCCGGATCCACTTTT
Source organism: Clostridium sp. AF21-20LB (assembly GCF_003478795.1). Lineage (NCBI taxonomy): Bacteria > Bacillati > Bacillota > Clostridia > Eubacteriales > Clostridiaceae > Clostridium > Clostridium sp. AF21-20LB. Next base: position 127,569 of record NZ_QUGD01000001.1, read on the forward strand.
TCGATATTGCGGGCAAAGGCTTTATTATAATAGTCAAGGTAATAGTCACAGAGCACCGGGATATCCTCGCGCCGGTCACGAAGCGGCGGAATCTCGATCTGCATGACATTCAGCCGGTAGAACAGATCCTCCCGGAATTGCCCCGCCTTGATCGCCTCCTCGAGATTTCTGTTCGTCGCCGCAATGATCCGAACATCGACCGCCGTGTCCTCCAGCGCGCCGATCCGCTTAAATTTCCGGTCATCCAGGAAGGTCAGAAGTTTCGTCTGCATCGCCATCGGCAATTCGCCGATCTCGTCCAAAAAGACCGTACCGCCGTCCGCCAGCTCAATCAAGCCCTTTTTCGTCTTGAGCGCCCCCGCAAACGCGCCGCGCTCGTAGCCAAAGAGCTCGCTCTCCATCAGATTTTCCGGAATCGCACCGCAGTTAATGCGCACCATCAGGTTATCCTTGCGGGCGCTGTTCGCATGAATCTGCCGCGCCACAACTTCCTTGCCCGTTCCCGTCTCCCCGCGCAGGAGTACATTGACCGACAAATTTTCCCCAAGCACCTGAATAAGGTGCCGGATCCGGGTAGCTGCCTCACTGACACCTAAAAACTGCGGCACATCGCCTTTCAGGAAGACGAGTGAATCCCGGTTGCGCTTCTGCTCCAGACACCGCTTGATCAGCATATCGATTTCATCCACATCAAACGGCTTTAAAATATAATCATATGCGCCGCGCTTCGTCGCCTCAACCGCCTGGGAGACGGAGCCGTACGCCGTCATCATGATGACCTGCAGTTCCTCATCTGCATTTTTGAAATTGACAATCTCATCCATCCCGACACTGTTTTCGAGGAGATTATCGAGAAGGAGCACCCCCGGATGATATTTCCTGACAAACTCCAGCCCTTCCTCGACGGTTGCGGCTGAATAGGCGTCATATCCCCTGTCTTTCAGTCCTTCCTCCAGTGTATAGCGAATCAGAAATTCATCGTCCACAATCAAAATTCGATCCATGTGCATCCTCCTCCCTGTTTCATAACATTATACTCTAAATACTAAATTCGTGAAATACCTCATTAAATGGTCACACTATACCATTTTCCCCGGAAATCTTAAAACCACGTCTGTCCCTACCCCCGGCTTGCTCACGATCTCCATCGTTCCTCCATTTGACTCCACCAGGCGGCTCACGATTGAGAGCCCAAGCCCGGTTCCGTTGATGCTCTTTGTATAAAATGGTTCCAGCGCCTTGGAAACTTCTTCCTCCGTCATGCCTTTTCCGTTGTCCTGCACCATCACAAGCACTTCTTTCTCCTGCGCGGCTGCCATGAGCTTGATCTGTCCCTCGCGGTCCGATACCAGCGCCTTCAGGCTGTTGCTGATCAGGTTGTGGATGATCTGACGGAACTCATTTTCATTGAGACTCGCCTCAGTCCCTCTTCTGCCTCCACCAAAAGCGATGCGCGGCGGCTGTCCGGTCCTTTCGCATAGATCATTCCGATCTCCTTTAAAACACCGGTCACAGAAACCTCCGTTTTCAGTGATTCACGCCGGATTGACAAAGTCAGAAGATTCATGATCAGCGCCGTGACGCGGTCGATCTCATGGATCATGCTGTCACAGAGCATCTTATCTCCGTCCTTGACTGCCCTGCCCTTTAAAAGCTGAATCCCGGAGCGGATGCCCGCGATCGGGTTCTTGATCTCATGCGCCAGCGTCGCTGCCATCCGGCTGGTATATTCCATTTTCGTGTAATTATCCATGTTTTTGAGCAGTCCCTCAAAGGTAACCGCCAGCTGCCCGATCTCGTCGTGGCGGCTGACCGCCTCAAACCGGTATTTCTGATAACTGCCCTTGTTTTCCTCGATTTCCTTACAGGTATGGCTCATCCGGCGGATGGGGCGCGTGATACTGTGGGAAATGAAAATGCTTGCCTGGCAGATGAGAATCAGCGCCGCGATCGCGCCAACTACCAGATAGCTCTGCTGCTCTAAGATGCGTTCCCCGAATATTCTCTCATTCATCCGGTACTCCAGCCGCCAGCCAAATGGATTGTCCCCCTCGCTGACTGCCAGTACCGATGTGTTTTCCCAACGGGTTCCAGCCGTGATCTCCTCACCGTCACGATCCAGAATCCGAATCCGCCCGCGCTCAAAATTCCGGTATTTTTCCGCGATCTCCTCCTCCGGCAGACGCTTTTCCAGAAAATGCAGATCGCGGTTTACATCCTCAAACAGCGTATCCGCCAGCTCCAGCTCGCTGTTTTTCTGCATCGTGTAGCCATTATAATAGGAAATCACGCTGAAACTTCCGATGACAAGGATTCCCACCAGAACAAAGGGAATCATGACCTCATTTTCAATCTGGAAAAACCAATTTGAAAGACGTTTCAGCCATTTATTCATCGCTCGTTTTCGCCTCCTTCTCGCTGTTGTCTGCCACTTTCATGTTTCCAAATGCACGCCTTTAGCAAGCACGTTTTTTCCATATACTCTCCAGCACCGGGGCAAGGACAAAAACCAGGGTCGAACACAGCGTCACCGGAAATCCCCAGTAAACCGGCAGCTCGCGTGGCTGAAGCAGCACCGTCCCGGTTACCCCTGTCACAAATGCCGCCCATGCGCCCGTCCTCGTTGCCCGCTTATAATAAAGCGTACCGTAGAGAAGTGGCGTCAGAATTGCTGAAAACAATCCCCAGATATCCGCGCCGAAAAACAGGCTGTTGGACGGTGGATTTAAGGAGAGCAGAAGCGCCAGCGTTCCGCCGAGAAAGATAAAGAGCTGCGTCAGCCCCAGGATACGGTCCTCTGTTTTCTTCCATTTTCCATACTGCGCCGCCACATCGTAGGACATCATCGAGCCAATCAGAAGCAGCTGCGAGTTCGCCGTCGACATGCACGCGCCGATCACGCTGATTAAGAAAAATCCGCTGAACCGTGATCGGAGCAAATAATTAATTGCGTAGACAAAAATATCGTCTGATCCGAAGTAATAGGACAGATAAGGAAACAGGATCCGAAGCCCCAGACCGATCTGGGTCAGGCAGAAATAAAAAAATGTCAAGAACACCAGCGAACAGATCAGGACTTTCCGCGCCGTCTCACGGCTCTTTGCCGCCACAATCCGGATCAGATACTGTGGGTTCGCTGCCAGCCCCATACCCCAGCCAAAAAACATCGTGAGGTACATGGTAAGGCTGTAATCTTTCATCAGATTTCCAAAACTGTCCGTCCCGCTGCCCGCCGCATTTCGACTAAACACCTCCGCGTTTGTCAGAAATCCGCTTCCCTCTATTCCTCCGACCACGACAAAATAGACAACCACTATACTGATCGTGAGCATGATAAGGTTTCCGCCATCCGTCTTGGTAACCGAATTGAATCCTCCAAAGGTAGAATACAGAATAAACAGATAAACCAAAAAAATTGCAACTTTATAATCGATATTTAAAAGCGTCGCCGCCGCAATTCCAAATCCCTTGATCTGGATCACCAGATAAAAAACGTAACCGCCCGAGAGCAGCAGCGCACAGCAGGTACGCAGAAAGCGGGAATGGTAGCGCTCCCCGATAAACTGCGGGATCGTGAGCATGTCGCAGTCATAGATACGGCCGCTGATGAGATACAGCAGCCCCGCGCCGATGAACCACGGGATAACCGTCACAGCGATCACGGAGGTTCCATTTTCAAAAACATTGCCCGTGTATCCCAGAATGGTCGCAGCGGACACCCAGGTCCCGACGAAGGTGGAAAACAGCCGCCAGAACCCGCATTTCCGTTCTCCGATAAAAAATTTCCCAATCGAATCGCTCTCACCGAACGATGATTTTCCTATGATCAGGATAATCAGCGAATAGACGCTGAAACAGACCAGATAATCAAATGTTCTACTCATACTCACTGATGTTCACCCTCGTAGACGGCTTCCAGCCAGCCTTCTTCCGTCTCCGGCTGCCGTCTCAGCCGGTAATATCCGCAGATGCTCCCCTCTTCTCCAAACGTATCCCGCACAAACACCCGTTTCGCGCCGTTTCGGTATGCCTGATGGATCACGCGGCGCAGCACGCCGTCAAGCTCTTCCGGCTCACAGCGCTCGATCGTGAGGTATGCAAGCCCTTTCTCCGGGACATTTCTCTGATCGAGCACATAGTGCCAGTGCTTATTTTCGCCCTCCAGGTACGGTGCCAGCTCTTTTTCATACTCCAGGCTTACGAGCGTCAGCCCGCGTGCTGGGATCGTAGGACCTGCTGCCGCCCGGTTTTTCTCCTCCAGAATCTCCTCCATCTTCTCCGGCGGGTAAACTCCCATGCCGATCTTAACCAGCGTCCCGGCGATGATCCGGACCATATTGTAGAGGAAACCGCTGCCGCTGATGCGAATCGTAATCAGGTCGTCCGCCTTCGTCACGGTCAGGCTGTAGATCGTCCGCACCGTCTCCTCCGCCTGCGTCCGCACCGTACAGAAACTCTTGAAATCGTGCTCGCCGATGAGATAGGATGCCGCCTTCTGCATTTTCTCTAAATCCAGATTGAAATAGCAGAAATGGCTGTATAAGCGCTGCAGCGGCATATCGATCTTGCGGTTCAAAATCTTGTATTCATACGTTTTCACGCAGTTTGCCTTGCGTGGATGGAAGGTAAGGGGTACCTCCTCCGACGCCTGGATCCGCACATCGTCCGGCAGGCGCTGGTTGAGTGCAAAGCAGATCTTATCCCCCGGAATCCGGCTCTCGGTATCGAAAACTGCCACATTTCCCATCGCATGGACACCCGAATCCGTCCGGCTCGCCCCGATGACCTGGATATCCTCTTTTAAAAGAGAAGAAAGCGCCTTGTTTAACACTTCCTCGATCGTGACTCCGTTGGGCTGTAGCTGCCACCCGCAGTAGGCGGTTCCGTCATAGGAAACCACTAGCTTAATTCGTCTCATATATATTCCTCTATTTCTATATTTATCCTCAAAAATCTATTTTCTGCTATTTATCATACCATATAATCCCCTTTTTTTGACAGATATTTTTTTATTGACCGTCTTTTCCTATGCAAAAAGCACCTTTGGATCCTTTCATCCAAAGATGCTTTTTTCTTAGCATTCGCCATATGCTACCAGCGGTTCTCCCTCACTTACCCCCAGTGACAAGGTATAGTAAAAGACCATGCCGTCAAGCTCTGATTCATAACGATACATCAGGCTGCCGTCAAGCCGCCGGATTTCTCCCAGTAAATCTCCTTTTTTCAGGCAGCTTCCTTCCCGGATAGCCGGATACCAGAATCCATTTCCCGGTGCCTCCAGATAGCGCATGATCCGAATCTCCCTTTGCTCTATTTTCCCGGATGGAAGTACCTCTGATTCCGGGGAGCTTTCTGAATCTTTTAAATTCATTCCTTTGACTGATTCCAGAATACTTTCTGGCAAAATATCCAGATGAACCAGCAGTTCATACAGGTTTATCCGATATGCATCCACCTCCCGTTCTGTCCAACGTCCCAGTCCGCCCCGTTCTAGTAGAAGAGCCGGGATTCCTTTCTGCGCTGCCCAGCTGTACAGACCATTTTTCGCCGTTGATGCCACTCTCCACGACAAAGACATCGCTCTTGCCGCTGCAGCCGCCTTTTTTTCTACCGTCTCGCCTGCTGCCACCGGAAAAAAGGCAAACGGAACTACCATCTCGTGAATATCTCCACTATGGAGATCCACGAGGAAGTCCGCATCTGGATACAGATACGTTTCCACAGCTGCTGCTATCTTCGCTGACCGGCTTCCCATTTCCGTTCCCGGAAATGCCCGATTTAAATTGACACCATCCTCCGGTACCAGCTGCTTGATTTCCTTATAAAATCCACCTTCATTAGCAATCGGAAGAAATACAACCTCTCCCTTCATCTGCCTCGGATCCAGTTCCTGAATCAGACGGGAAACTGCCAGAATTCCTATGTACTCACAGCCATGTACCCCCGCTGTAACAATCAACCGTTTTCCCGGTCTTGAACCACAGAAAGCCGCCGCTTTCAGGCTGCATTCCTCATCCACCGGAATTTTCAGCCACTGCTTCGTGCCTGCCTCCACCTTCGTTTCATATATTTTCATGTTCTATTTCCTGTTCTGAGAACTTTTCTGCTCCTTTTACTCAATTCCATCTAAACGATCGCCTGCAGCAGCCTGCGCGCATATTCATCCGTTGTCTTTCCCAGCTCCCGGACCGGACGGCATTCTGTGATATGTCCGCGGTATAAAAACAGCACCTCATCGCACAGATAGGTAACCGACGTCAAATCATGCGTAATAAATACATACGTCAGATTCAGTTTCTCCTTTAAATCTATAAGCAGATCCATAACCTGCACCTGCGTATGTGCATCCAAAGATGAAATCGCCTCATCGAACAGAATTATCTCCGGTTCGCAGGCTACCGCCCGGGCAATGCAGACTCGCTGGAGCTGACCGCCGGACAATTCATGGGGATATCGATCCAGAAAATCTGCACTTAGTCCCACCATCTCCATCAGCTCTCCGGCACCTTTTTTTATTTTCTCTCTTGAAAGCTTCCGGATTCCCTTTTTACGTGCTGCTGCCCGCTGTCCCTCCGCCAGAATATCCCGTATACGGAAACGCGGGTTCGCCGAGGTTGTATAATCCTGAAAAACAATACTGATTTTCTTCTGCAGATTCTTTCTCCCCTGACGGTTTCGATAAATCTCCTCCCCATCCAGAAGCACCTGCCCGGAATCCGGTTTTAAAAGTCCGCAAAGGACACGTCCAACCGTCGATTTTCCGCTTCCGGTTTCTCCTAAGATCCCCAGGCAGCTTCCCTTTTCCACCTGCAAAGATACGTCAAACAGCACCTGGTCCCTGGAGGTTCCAAACAATTTATCCTGACGCTCACTCCGGAAGCTGACACATATATCTTTTAATTCAAGCATAATTCCTCCTGATTATCCAGCAAAGCCGGTAGCGCTCCATGACCGAGCGCCGTGTCTCTGCAAGCATCCGTGTATACGGATCCTTTGCATGCCTTAAGATATGTTCAAAATCGCCCTGTTCGACCAGTTTTCCTCCATTCATCACGACGATCTCGTCCGCAATCTTCGAAACCGCCCCCAAATCATGGGAGATAAATATCATCGCCGTATGACTTTCTTCCTTGATCCGCTGAAATTCCTTCAAAATTTCAGCCTGGGTGATGGCATCGATTGCCGTTGTCGGTTCATCTGCCACCAGAAGTGCCGGCTTCATCGCCAGTGCCAGCCCAATCATGATTCTCTGAAGCATTCCTCCGGAAAGCTGGTGTGGATACTGCCCCAGCACTTCCTCCGGATTATGAATTCTCATTTTTTCCAATACTTCCAGGGAAATCTCCCGGATCTTTGCCCGATCCCAATCTGTATGGGCTGCAAAGGTCTCGGCCATCTGGCTTCCAATCCGGTAAAGTGGATCAAAGCAGGTCATCGGATTCTGGAGAACCATGCCTATCTTCTGCCCACGCAGCCGCCGCAGTTCATCCCGTCCTGCCCGGCATAGATCCTTTCCCTCAAACCATGCCTGTCCTTCTATCCGGAACTGGCGGTCCAGAAGTCCCAGAATTGCTTTTACCGTCATGCTTTTTCCGCTTCCGGATTCTCCCAGAATACCCAGGCACTGCCCCGGCTCTACCTCAAAGCTTACATTCTCGACCAATTTTTTCTGTTTATTTCTGATTTTCAGTTCTACATTCAGTCCATCCACCCGCAGAATCGGCTGCACCCGCTCATGATTCAGGCTCATTTCTGCACCTCCTTCGGATCCAGCACATCCCGCAGGGCATCTCCCATCAGGTTAAACGCTGCTACCAGAATTACCACCGCAATTCCCGGAACCAGCATCTGTACCGGATTGCTGGTGAGGACATTCTTCGCCTCGCTCAGCATCGCTCCCCATTCCGGTGTCGGTGCCTGTACACCCAGTCCCAGAAATGAGAGGGTTGAAATATTGATAATCGCCCATCCGACATCCAGAGAGGATAAAACTGCCAGTTCTGCCGCAATTGACGGTACAAGATGGCGAAATAATATAAAAGATTCTGGTGTTCCTATACATCGTGAAAAGCGCACAAAGTTCCGGTCACGATACTGCATAACACCTGTCCGGATCATCCGCGCATACCAGGCCCATTTAATAAACACATTGGCCAGAATTACATTCTGCACGCTGATTCCCAACAGGGCTACCACTGCAAACACCATGATCTGGCTCGGAAATGAAAGCATTACATCGACTGTGCGCATGATCACCTCTTCCACGATCCCGCGGAAATAACCTGCCAAAAGTCCCATCAACGCTCCCAGGCCAATCGTTCCAAGCATGGTCAGGACTGCCAGCCCCAGCGTCGGACGGATTCCATAAATCATTCTCGACAAAATACACCGTCCCAGATTATCGGTACCAAGTGGATACTGCTGGCTGAATCCGGCAAATTTATTTAAAATATCCGTTGCATACGGATCATTCGGTGCGATAAACGGTGCAAAGATCCCTATGAGCGCCACGATAAGCACCAGACCAATCGTTCCAACGGCCGCCCGGTTTCGAATCAATCGTCCTACCATCAATGACTCTCCTTTCTAAGACGCGGATCTGAAATTGTCTGAAGAATATCAAATAATAAATTAAATCCGACAAATAGTACTCCGATCAATAGCACATACGTCTGGATCACCGGATAATCCCGGTTAAAAATCGAGCTGATACAGAGTGTCCCAAGCCCCGGCCAGGCAAATACATTCTCAACGACGATCGTTCCGGAAATCAGCTGCGGTATGCTCATTCCGATCGCTACAATACAAGTATGCATCGAATTTTTCAAAATGTGTTTAAGAAGAATCTGCCGGTTTGGAATGCCTCTCACATTGGCATAGAGAACATAATCCTGTTTCATGTTTTCCAACATATTATTGCGGATCAGGCGGATATACGTCGATATATAACTCAATGATACCGTAAACGATGGCAGAATCAGGTGTTTAAAGCTCCCGCTTCCGCTCGTTGGAAGCAGATCCAGCTTGATCGAAACCAGCCAGATCAGAAGAAGCCCTACCCAGTATGCAGGCATCGCCGTTGTCATAAAAACAATCGCCCGCATGATGCGGTCAAACACACCATCCTTATAAACGGCACAGAGCACTCCAATCGGAATGCTCAGTACCAGAACCATCACAAACGATACACCCGCAAGCTGCAGAGTCGCCGGAAGACAGCGCATCAGTTCGCCCGCAACTGTACGGCTCGGATTGACGTAACTGATTCCAAAATCTCCCCTCAGACAGTCAGCCAGCCAGGAAATATATCGTATCAGATATGGTTTGTCCAATCCAAGTTCCGCCCTTACCTGTGCCACCGCTTCTTCTGTAATAATCGGTACCTGGCGGATGCGCAGTGCCACCTCCGCCGGATCGGATGGTATCAGGTTAATAAACACAAAACACACAAACGAAATGATAATAAGAAGCGGAATTGCCGACAGGATTCGTTTTATGATATATTGTTTCATTTATTTTTCCTTTATTTCTTCTCTCCAAAATAGAAATCAGCGAACGGAACCTCATACTGAGTCTGCGTAAAATGGAAGCCCTGCAGATCCGAACGGTAGATTGCCTTATTGCACTCATAAGTAAGCGGAATATAGACCGCATCCTCATGCAGACGGGTCAGCACAAATGTATACAGCTCCTGACGGCGCTCTTCATCCGTGGAAACCAGGATCTCTGTAATCGCATCATCGATATCTGCCTTATCTTCCAGTCCCTGCTGTGCCGCAAAATCTCCATAAACCGGAGCGCGCATCGCCGCCAGGGAGGACTGCGGGTCATACGGAGTTCCCCAGCAGATATTAAATACCATGTCAAAGTTTCCAGCCTTCATACTATCACGGTAAGACTGTTCTTCCTCTCCATGAATGTTCAGGGAGACACCCAGCTTCTGGTATTCGCTCTGGAGGTACTCCGCAATCGCTTTTTCCGTCACACTATCGCTGTTATAAAGCAGCTCCAGTTCCATTTTCTGGCCGTCTTTTTCACGTACGCCGTCTCCAGCCAACGTCCAGCCTGCTTCCTCCAGCATCTTCGTTGCTTCTTCCACATCATACTCATATGGGGTCAGATTGATATCGCAGTAAGGAACGGTAGATGCAAACAGTGTATCCGCCGGCTGTTCCAGACCATAAAAAATACCTTCTGAAATCGCTGCTTTGTTTGTCGCATGCTGAAGTGCCTTACGCACTTCCTTCTCATCCAGAATATCACGGGTTGTATTCAGTACAATCTGCCGGGTCGAGGTCGGATCCGATAACGCAACCGTAAAATTGTCATTTCCCGTATACTGGTTAATTGCATCCGCATCAATCATATTTTTACCGAAAATCAGATCAATTTCCCCTTTTTCCAGTGCCATGATACGCGTCTGATTATCCGGTATTACTTTTACCGTAATCTTTTTGATGGACGGCTGCTCCCCCCAATAGTTTTCGTTTGCTTCAAATACTGCATACTCATCTGTCACAAAATCGGTCAGGACATATGGACCTGTTCCAATGTATTCGTTTACGCCATCCTTTGTGCTTCCGTCCTTCATCGCCTTCGGAGAAATCATTGCAAACGGACGGGTAACTCCCAACTCTGTCAGCAGAGGATAGTACGGCTCCGACAGTTCGATCACAAAGGTTTTATCATCCGGAGCCGAAACCCCAACCAGAAGATTCATCATTTCCAGCCAGGTGTGACGATCTTTGTTTTCAATGATTGCATCAAAGTTTGCCTTGATCGCGTTGGCGTCACACACCTCTCCGTCCGAAAATTTCACTCCATCACGGATGTGGAACGTGTAGGTCTTTCCATCTTCACTGATATCCCAGCTCTCTGCCAGGCAGCCCTCATACCCATTTTCTGTAATATTGACTAAGGTCTCGTAGAGCATTTCCTGTGCATACATTTCACCTGCATACAGATGTGGATTCAGATCACGGATATCCCGGTAATTAACAAATACCAGTTCATCCTTCGTGCTCTCTGCCGATGCACTCTGCTCTGATTTTGTCCCTTCTGTACTGTTTGAAGCGTTTCCGCCACATCCAGCCAAGACAGCCACGGAAAGAACACCAGCTGCCGCTATGAGTCTTTTACTTTTTTTCATATATGTCCTCCTGTTATGCCTGACGCAGGTTTGAAAGCCTGCATCTCTTTTATCTACTTTGTTAAAACAATTCGTTTTTACCGGCAGATAAAAGGATAACATAGTTACGCACAACTAACCACTATCGTTTTACAGGGGGATTGCTATAACGATTTGTTATATCTAAACAATTAAAGCATTTTTTTGAAATGTTCTAAAAACCACGCTGCCTCCGCACTCAGCTTTTCTTCATTCTGGTAAATATATCCGATTACCAGAAATGGTTCACTATTCCGGATCTTCAGATTACGGATTGGATATTGTTTATAATCCTCATATAAAAAATCAATTCCCAGGCTGCAGATATCGCTCTGCATTAGGAGATTCATTGTCATATGATCGCTATTGGTATGTACAACCGTATTCAGCATATCCGTGCTGATCGCTCCCAGGCTCACATGGTTTAAATGATGCTCCATTGAGAAAAAATCCCGGATTCCGCTGACGAATTTTAACTGCGGAAGCTCGGTAAAATCGATACTCTCATCCTCATAACGCGGATGATTTGGTCCCACATAAACACAGGCAGGTTTGACATCCAGTTCCTGAAAAGACAATTTTTTGTGGGACAAAATATGCCGGAATGCCGGAACCTGTTTCTGTGCTACATACACAATCCCCAACTCCGAAATTCCCTGGGATACCTGATCACTAATCTCCTCCACACTGCCTTCCCGGTGGGAAATCTGGCACTCGCAGCCATATTTCTTATAAAAATCTGTCAGAAGCCTCGCAATCATGTTGCTCGGTAGGTAGAAACGGTAAATTTCCGTTCCTGCGTATCTTCTGCCAGCGAGTTAATAAGACTCACATGATTTAAAATATTGTGTGCATACTCCCGGACCGTTTCTCCATATGGGGTAACCCTGAGCCCTCTGCTTGTCCGCTCAAATAACGCACGCCCCAGCTCCTGTTCCAGCATCCCGATCACCTTGCTGACATTCGGTTGGGATGTGTATAGGCATTCTGCTGCCTGATTAAAACTACCTTTTTCACAGGCAACCATAAAATATTCAAGCTGTTTTATTCCATTGAAGTCCTCCTTCTGTTGTTCTCCATTCCACCTTATGTTAGCTGTAACTAACCAAAATACAAAAATCAAGAGGCACACAGCTTGCACAGCCTATGCACCTCTCTTTCGGTTCCAAAAGTGCCTACCCGCGGACAGTAACCCCTTTTTCGCTAAAAAACGATCCGCAGTACAATCACAATTCCCAGATAAGCCAGAAGAATCAAGTAGGTAATCCGGTCTCTCCTCTCATAATGCAGCGGCTTCATCTTCGTGCGCCCACTTCCGCCCCGGTAGCAGCGCGCCTCCATCGCCATCGCCAGATCCGTCGCGCGGCGGAACGCCGATACGAAAAGTGGTACCAGAATCGGGATCATGCTCTTTGCCCGCTGTACGAGATTGCCAGATTCAAAATCAGCGCCTCTCGCCATCTGTGCCTTCATGATCTTATCCGTCTCCTCAATCAGAATCGGGATAAAGCGCAGTGCGATGGACATCATCATGGAGATCTCATGCACCGGCACATGGATGCGGTTCAGACATCCAAGGCTCTTCTCCAGACCGTCCGTAAGCTGGTTCGGGGTCGTCGTCAGCGTCATGACAGAGGAACCAATCACCAGATACATCAGGCGCAGACCCATGAAAACTGCCAGCCGCAAGCCCTCATGCGTCACTTTTAAGAATCCTATCTGAAAAATCACCCGTCCATTTGTCAGAAACAGATTAAAGCTGATACTGATAAGTAACAGGAACACGATCGCCTTGAGTCCTCGCACGATAAATTTAAATGGTACGCGTGAGGTGCGGACCGCCATCGCCAGAAATACGGTTGCCACTGCATAGCAGAGCAGGTTGTCCGCGAAAAATAATGAAATAATGTAGATCAGCGTTCCAAACAGCTTGGTACGCGGATCCAGCCGGTGAACCACTGATTCGACCGGATAATACTGTCCGATTGTGATATCCCGTATCATTGTTTCTCCCTCCGCTTGTTATACAGCGCCAGAATCGCCTCCCGCGCCTCTTCTACCGTCGTGATCGTGTCGTCGATCGGAATCCCGCGCTCCCGAAGTCCCTGCACCACATAAGTGATCTGCGGCGCGGCAAGACCGATCGCCTCTAACTCCTTGTAATGGCGGAATACCTCCTTCGGCGTATCGTCAAACATCTTCACGCCGTCGTTCATGACCATGATGCGGTCCACGTAGCGCGCCATGTCCTCCATGCTGTGGGAAACCACCAAAATCGTCAGCCCGTGCTCCCGGTTCAGGCGCTCGATCTGACCTAAAATCTCATCGCGCCCCTGCGGATCGAGTCCCGCCGTCGGCTCGTCGAGGATCATCATCTCCGGACGCATCGCCAGTACACCCGCGATCGCGACGCGGCGTTTCTGTCCGCCGGAAAGTTCAAACGGGGACTGCTTATAAAATTTTTCATCCATGCCGACCAGCTTTAAGGCATGGCGGGCACGTTTTTCCACCTCTTCCTGCGGAAGCCCCAGATTTTTCGGTCCGAAACAGACGTCTGTAAAAATATCTGCCTCAAAGAGCTGGTACTCCGGATACTGGAACACCAGCCCCACTTTACTCCGCAGATCCTTTAATTTATAACCCTGGCTGTAAATGCTGACACCCTGATACTTAATGTCGCCGCTGGTCGGCTTGATCAGACCGTTTAAATGCTGGATCAGGGTTGATTTTCCCGATCCAGTGTGACCAATCAGACCGACAAATTCGCCGTCCTGAATCTCAAAACTCACGTGCTTTAATGCCTGGCGCTCTAACGCCGTGCCCTCGCCGTAGGTGTAGCACAAATCTTCTACCTGTATTGCCATCTCTATTCCTCTTTCAAAAGCGGTACCAGTGCGTCCAGAAGCTCCGATTTACGAAGGATTCCATCTGGAAGCGGAATTCCCTTTTTCTTAAGCTCCCACGCAAGCTCCGTCACCTGCGGCACATCCATCCGGTATTGTTTTAGTTCCTCCACGCGGGAGAAAATCTCCTTCGGCGTGCCGTCCATCACGATATGACCGTCATCCATGACGATCACGCGGTCTGCATCGACCACCTCTTCCATATAATGGGTGATCAGCACCATCGTGATTCCTTCCACCCGGTTTAACTCATGGACGGTGCGGATAACCTCCTTGCGTCCGTTCGGATCGAGCATCGCCGTCGGCTCATCGAGCACGATACATTCTGGTTTCATCGCCATGACGCCCGCGATCGCCACACGCTGCTTCTGTCCGCCGGACAGATGGTTCGGGGACTGCTTGCGGTACATCGTCATCCCGACTGCCTTTAAGCTCTCATCCACTCGCTTCCAGATCTCCTCGGTCGGAACTCCGATATTTTCCGGACCGAATCCGACGTCCTCTTCCACTATATTTCCTATGATCTGGTTATCCGGGTTCTGAAAGACCATGCCCGCATTTTTGCGGATATCCCACAGATGCGCCTCGTCCCTCGTATCCATCTCCGATACAAAAAGCGTACCGTCAGTCGGGCTCAAAATGCCATTGATCTGCTTGGCAAATGTGGACTTGCCGGAACCATTGTGTCCCAGGATTGCCACAAAGCTGCCTTTCTCAATCTCCAGATTCACATGATCCAGGGCGCGCTTTACTTCCTCTACCTGCCCCTCTTCATCGCGTCTTATATAATCAAATACAAGATTGACCGCTTTTATGATATTCATGTATTTTTCCTCCACAGTATGTCCGCCTGACCGGACATTACCGTTCATTGTAGAAGAATTTTCCCCGGTAGTCAAGCGGTTGTTCCGAATTGTTATCCTTTTTTAAAAATAAGTTTACTTTTTGTCTGCCCGCCCCAGGTACAGACTACCTATTTGATCGCATATTCCGCGTAAATCTCAAAAAAATCCGCGTCATTTTTCTCGAACTCCGAGGTCAGATCCAGACTGTCCCAGAGCCCGCTGCTGTAAGAAACGGAGATCGTATTGCTGAACCGGTCGTAGATCTCCTGAAAGGCGCGTTTTTTCCGCTCCTCGTAGATGCGCTCCTTGCGCGCCGCCGTCTCGTCCTCGTCGTAATCGTCCGTACATTTGATCACATAGTACGCGTCGTCCGCATGGATCACCTGGCTGACTGCGCCCTCGGCAAGGGAAAATGCCTCTTTCTCATAGGCATCCGACTCATCGCCGCGCCCCAGCACCCGGTCACTCACCGTCAGCCCCGCCTCCTCGGCACAGGACTGGAAATCGGCATCTTCCTGCGATGCCGCCCGCTGGAAGGCGTCTGCCTCGCTCTCATCCGATGTCTTTATCTGACTAACATGGATCACCTTTGCCTCACTGTCGCTGACCTCCAGCGCCACATTGTCCGTGAGCTGTCCCGCCAGCTTCTCCGCCAGACCATAATCCTCATAGATATGCTGGACATCCGCCTCTGTCACGCCCATCGAGTCAATCGCCGACTGCGGCAAACGCCCAAAATACTCGGCTGCTGCCCGGTCCATCGCCGCCCGCTCCTCTGAAGTCAGGGAAATCCCCCGGTCGGCTGCCAGCAGGTTCATGATTTTCAGCTCATCCATAAACGAACGGATCTGTTTTTTTAGATACGTTTCAAAATCATCGCCCTTTTCTCCAACTGAAACGCCCCAGATCTGATCCGTACAGACCTCCTCATAGCGTTTTTTCTCCGTCATGGCAATCACCATCACTTCCGCGCGGGAATAACCCTTTTCATTCTTCTTTCCCACCACGATCGTGCTGCCGTCCGAGCCGCATCCAGTCAAAAGCCCCAGCTGAGCGCCAGCCCCGCAAGCAGGGCACACGCCGCCCGGTGGATATGGTTTGTCTTCCTTTTCTGTTTCTGCATGGATACTCCCTTTCTCCTGCATATTTTAGCAATTCCTGTCACATATTCTCTCTGAGCGGCTGATTTATCTCAGTCGAGAAGACTCCCACCTCTTCAGGTGGTGAGTAATAGCAAATTTGTCTCAGTGGGAGTTGGGTCTCCGACTGAGATAAACGCTCCGCGAGGATGCGCAGTGATTCTGTAAAGAATATGTCAGCTTACGCTGACCAGAATCACGCGCCAAGTCTCACGGACGTTCGACTTGAATACTGTTCACACATATGACCAGCAGCGCTGCGTTCTGTCAATCCTTCCACTCTGGTTCACGGTCTGCCACCACGTTTTCTTACGGCACTTTCGGTTCCAAAAGTGCCTACCCGTGAACAGTAACTTTCTTTCCATCCGCCATCCACCTCAGACCGTATGCTTGAGCAGATCCTCTATCTTCTCCGGACAGATCCGCTTCAATTCCTGATAGAGTCTTCCGACCGGCAGCCCCATCACATTCGTGTAAGAACCGTCGATTCCGCGGATATGCGCGGCAAAGCTTCCCTGAATGCCGTATGCGCCCGCCTTGTCCATCGACTCGCCGCAGTCTACATACGCCTCGATCTCCGCATCGCTCATCGGATATACATCCACCCGCGTCTCAACCGCAAAGCAGCTCTCCCGATCCTCAGTCAGGATCGCCACGCCCGTGTATACACGGTGGCTGCGCCCCTGGATCCGTCCGATCATCTCAAGCGCCTCATCCCGATCCGCCGGTTTTCCTAAAATCTCGTCATCCACACTGACAACGGTATCGGAACCAATGATAATCCCGGAAAATAGGATTCCCGTCGTCCGCGCCTCCTCACGCACCTGCGCCATCACATCGCGCGCCTTCTGTCCCGCCAGTTCCATCACAACCTGCGCCGGTTTCGTACAGAGCGGATTTTCCTCCAAAGTGCTCGGATGAATCTCCGGTTTCAGCCCAATCCGCTCCAAAAGCTCCCTGCGGCGCGGAGACGCACTCGCCAGAATTAACCGGCAGGCTGGTTTGATATTTTCTATGTCTCTTCTCTGTTCCATTGTTCTGTTCTCATTTCCTCAGTTTCATTTAACGCTTAAATACACGTTATCCCTATATTTATACCATCTATCAGCCAAAATGAAAAGATCCGATGTTCGTTATATGAACATCGGATCGAGAATAAATGCAATCAAAATGCCTAAAATCGCGCCTGCTGCTACCTGTATCGGCGTATGCCCCACGTATTCCTTCAATTTTTCCTGTAATACCACGCCGTCCAGCTTGAGGAAATCATCGAAAAGCAGGCGGTTCAGAACTCTTGCCTGCTTTCCTGTCTCCTGCCGGACACCGATCGCGTCATACATAACAACCATCGCCAGAATAAAGCTGATGGAAAATTCAAAGCTTCCCACTCCGTACCGCAGCGCCGCCGCCGTTGCCAGCGAACATACAGTGGATGAGTGGGAACTCGGCATACCGCCGGAGCCAATCAGACGCTCCGGGTTGAACGAATGGTTCAGCCCGATGTCCAGAATCGTCTTGAGCACCTGGGCGACCACCCACCCGGTCACGCCGGTCATCAGCGTCTGGTTTGATGTCAATTCCTGAAAAAAAGTCATGTTTCTCTCCTGTACTATCTTAATTCCTCTGTTTTCTTCCACACATATGCCACTGTCCTAAATCACTCGGTCCGTCATTAATATCCTATCAGCCAGTCATACAATTCCTGATATTTTCCAGCCGATGTCTGCCAGGAAAAATCAGCCGCCATGCCGCGGTCTACGATCTTGTTCCACTCGCGCTTCTTATTATAATAGATGTATTTTGCATAGCGGATGCAGTCGAGCATCTCATGTGCATTGTAGTTAGCAAAGGAAAATCCTGTTCCGGTTCCATCGTATTCATTGTATGGCCATACAGTATCCTTGAGGCCACCCGTCTCACGCACGATCGGCACGGTTCCGTAGCGAAGCGCCATGAGCTGGCTCAGCCACATGGTTCAAACAGCGACGGCATCAGGAATGCGTCACAGGCTGCATATACCTTATGCGACATATCTTCCGAATAATAAATATTAGCGGAAACACGATCATTGTACTTCCAGTCATAGTGGCGGAACATATTTTCATACCGTTCATCTCCGGTTCCCAGCACAACCAGCTGTACATCTTCCGTACAGATCTCATCCATCACACACTGTACCAGGTCAAGTCCCTTCTGGTCGGTCAGACGGGAGACGATACCGATCATGAACTTTTTCTCGTCCTGCGCCAGTCCCAGCTCCGCCTGCAGCGCCTTTTTATTCTTGGATTTCTCCTTGCGGAATGTCTTTGCGTTATAATTTTGTACGATCCGTTTATCTGTCTCCGGATTAAATTCATCGTAATCAATACCATTTAAGATACCGCGCAGACTGTTGCTTCTCGCACGCATCAGACCGTCCAGTCCCTCGCCGTAGAACGGAGTCTTAATCTCCTCCGCGTAGGTGTTGCTGACCGTCGTGATCGCATCCGCGTATACGATGCCGCCTTTTAACATATTGCCGTCTTTGTAAGCTTCCAGCTTATCCGGTGTAAAATAGTAGTCCGGCAGCTCAGAGAAATGCTGGATTGTCTTCACATCCCACACACCCTGGAATTTCAGGTTGTGGATCGTCATGACGGACTTGATATCCCGGAAGAACTCGCCGCCGTGGAATTTGTCCTTGAGATGCACCGGGATAAGTCCCGTCTGCCAGTCGTGGCAGTGGATGACATCCGGCTTGAAGCCGATCACCGGCAGGGATGAGAGAGCCGCCTTGCAGAAGAAAGAAAACTTCTCCAGATCGTAATACCAGTCCCCATACGGGCGATCACCCCAGAAATAACTCTCATTATCAATAAAATAGAAGGTCACGCCCTCATATTCATATTCCAGGATGCCCACATACCGGTTCTGTCCCAGATAATCCATATAAAAATGGTTCACATACTTCATTTCACTGCGGAATGACTCTTTGATGCACAGATACTTCGGGATCATAACACGCACATCAAAATACTGCTTATCAAAACATTTTGGAAGAGATCCGACAACGTCTGCCAGACCTCCTGTCTTGATAAATGGAACCGCCTCCGATGCAATAAATAGAATATTCTTCATAGCTACTACCTCCCAACCGTGCCCGCTCGCGATCCGGCACCCTATTAAAATTATTATACAATAGAATCAGGGAATTAGAAAGTAGGCGACAGAGAAAAAAATCGGGAAATATATGACAAATAGTTCCGATTTGCAGACTGTATTTTCTGAATTGGATATTTTGCATAGTACCGGATGAATTATAAATTTTACCGCATGAAAAAGAATGTGCCTTGGCACATTCTCGCGCCGAGCGCGGTCGCTTGCGACATGTTTCTGCTTCGCGCGAGTGCGCATCCTCGCGGAGCGTTTTTGTTTCATAGGACGCAATTTCCTATGAAACAAAAATAAAAGACGGAGCCGAAAAGAAAATTATGTTTTCTCTTCGGCCCCGGCTTTTGTATAATCAGGGATTGATCTCCCTGTATTTCTTCATCGTCCGCGCAAACAGCTCGCCGTTGGACGGCGGCGTGTACGTGATCGCATTGGCGCCCGCCTCGATCGTCTCCAAAATCGATTCGTTAGTCGGTCCTCCGGTCGCGATAATGGCAACGTCCGGATACTCCTTCCGTATCTCGGCTACCATCGATGCGGTGGCGGCAGCGCCTGATACATTTAAAATATCGGCTCCCGCCTCCAGTTTGCGGCGGACATCCGTGTGAACCGAAGCAATCGTCGCAATGACCGGAATGTCAACCACCCGCTTGATCTCCGTGATGACCTCATCCGCGATCGGCGCGTTGACCACTACACCGTAGGCTCCCTGATGTTCTGCCTGAAGCGCCAGACGGACGGAACGCTTTCCTCCGGTCAGACCGCCGCCGACCCCGACAAACACCGGCACATCCGAGATGCTGATGATCGACTGTGAGATAGCTGCCTGCGGAGTAAACGGATAAACTGCGATGATCGCATCCGCGTTGATATTTTTGATGATTGCCACATCCGTTGAAAAGGCGATCGATTTGATACGCTTTCCAAAGATGCGGATTCCTGAACATTCACTGATACAATACGGACACATAATCGTGTGATCCCGCAGGGTTCCATTGTACGCCGGTACTTTTTTTTTCATAGGCAATTCTCCGTTCTTTTAGCTGCTTTCCTGACCTCTCTGTCCAGCTGTTTTATACAGGGGCAGTTTTTCAGTCCTGCATCTTTTATTTCCCCTTTATCTTATCATACACACATTTACCCATGCAATCAGTCACTTTCATAAATGTGTTACAATCGTGTTAAAAAGGCTTACAGCACTTTCGGCTCCAAAAAGCACCGCACGATTTTATACATCCCGCTTATAATCCAGGCAAATCTTATCAACAATCAATGCGATAAATTCCGAATTGGTCGGCTTTCCTTTCCCTGTGCTGACGGTATATCCAAATAGATCGTTGATCGTGTCCATCTTGCCGCGGCTCCATGCGACCTCAATCGCGTGGCGGATTGCCCGCTCGACACGGCTTGAAGTGGTCTGGCGCTTCTTGGCGATGGTCGGGTACAGGATTTTCGTCACAGAACCGAGCATTTCTTTATCACTGACTGACAAAATAATCGCATCCCGCAGGTACTGATATCCCTTAATATGAGCCGGAATCCCAATCTCATGCAGAATCTGCGTCACATCGCTCTCCAGATTCTGTCTTTCATATTCCGCCGACACCATATACGGCTCCACCTTCCGGTTGCCCGCCAGGGTCGAAGCGCGGTTCCTGTAATTCTTCAGGCGATGTACCTTGTCTAAAACCGCCTCCTTCGAAAATGGCTTTACTATGTAATAACAGGCGCCCATCCGAAAAGCATCCGCTGTCAGATTCTCGCTGCTCGCAGCTGTAATCATAACAAAGGAAGTGTCAGCTGAACAGTCTTGATTTGTCTTGATGCGCTCCATAACCGAAATTCCATCCATTCCCGGCATCACTACGTCCAGAAATACAATATCCGGCTTTGTCTTTACGATCATATTATAGGCATCGGTTCCGTTTTCCGCTTTTCCGACCACCTGAATCTCCTTATCACTTTCCAGTATATTTCCAAGCATATCCAATGCCTGACGATTATCCTCTGCGATCGCAATCTTCATTTCTGCCATAATATTCTCCTCCTCGGCACCTGTGATGATTAAAATAATTATAAATTCTTTTTTTAACAAGTTTCAACTCGTTTTGATCGCGCAGTTCGACACTCAACGCTCATTTTGTCTATCAATTCTTTTGATGCAAAATAAATTACACAAGATGCAAACCATATATAAGCATGTATTGTAGCTAACCGTATCTGTTAAGATTCCGCTATAAACCTTCTACCGCCCAGCCGCCATACGCCTATCTAACGATCCCTTATCACCACGTTTTACCGATTCCGGTCGAAAGACACATAAAATACACGCAATTAAAAAGCCTCCACGACCGGTTTCTGAACATGAAAATTCCATCTTTGCAGATCAAGTTTCGATAAATTCCTATAAAAAAACAGAGTTACGCCATAGCCATACAACTATAACATACTCTGTTATCGTGTTAATGCAACTGGCTGCCATTTTACAGGCCCTATAGCTTTGCGTCGCAGCTTTTCAACTGTTTTGCCAAATATGTAATTTGCTCTATTATATACGCTTTTTTTATATCCTGTCAATAAAGAGAGCAAAAACTTTGTACTTTGCATGTTACTGTTCACACACGTGTGCCCAGCAACAGGATTTTGCCGATGCTGCGTATTCAAAATCGGCAAAATCTGCTGCCAGAACTGTATCATATGGAATTTTCAGTCCAGAAAATTCCCACTTGTAAACAGTTACTTTGCATCCAGATTCAATGTCCCAGCATATTCTCCACCAGAATCCCATACCCTCGCGTCGAATCCTGAATAAAAACGTGCGTGACTGCTCCGATGAGTTTTCCGTTCTGGATGATGGGGCTGCCGCTCATGCCCTGGACGATCCCGCCGGTCAGGGACAGAAGTTCCGGATCGGTTACGCGGATGACCATGTCCTTGTTGTGGCGGTTGGAAGAGTGGTCTATTTTCTGAATCTCAATCTCGTAGTCTTTCAATTCCCCGGACACGCTGCTGCGGATGCAGGCACGGCCTTTTTTGACGTCCTGACGGTAACCGATCGGAATTGCAGGGTTCTTTACCCGGCTTAAAAAGCGCGGATTTGCCGTCCCGAAAATGCCTTGATCCGTATTCGCCTCCACACTTCCCAGCCGCGACTGATTTCCATAGTAAATAACGCCCGACATCACGCCCGGCTTTCCGAAACTACCCTTCTCCACACCCAGAATCTCCGTATCGTATAGTTCGCCGCCGGAGGTCTGCACCAGAAGTCCCGTGTCGCCGTCGCTGATACCGTGTCCCAGCGCTCCAAACGCGCCGTTAGCACATACATAGGTCATCGTACCGATGCCCTGCGTATCGTCGCGGATCCACAGCCCCAGCTTATAGTCTCCCTCCTGCGTCTGTACCGGCGTCATCTGTACATCCATCGTCTCTCCCTCGCGGCGCACTGAAAGTGTCAGAGCCATATTTCCCGCTTCCTTGACCGCCCGTATCATATCTTTCTTGTCCGTCGCCGGCGTCCCGTTGATTGCCTCGATATAATCTCCAGAACGCAGGATCCCGTCCGCCGGATCTATCACTTCCCCCGTCTGTGCCGTCACCCTTCCGGTTCCAATCACCATCAGTCCATCGGATTTCATGTAAATACCCACCGGCAGCCCACAGGGAACCGCATACTGGACGTCCGACACATCTACCTCGATATCCTTTAATTTCCATATTCCAAAGAGTTTGAGACTTAAACGGTACGTTCCCTCCTGTTCAGAATAGATGGAAAAGGGCTGGTTGAGCTGCAGATGGATCTGGTCGGACGGAATTTAGAGCTGCCGTTTAGAAGCACCTCCTCGCTCTCACTTTCCAGCAATGCTCGAAACGGCAGCCCAAAGCGAACTTGCTCCTGCCGGTCCACCACCACATTGATGCGGTCGGGAACCGCGTTCTTCACATATTGATAAGACACGCCGGCAAGCGCAATGACCCCCGCACCAAAGATTATCAGCAGAACACGGCGAAGTTTTTCCTTCCGACTTATTGTTTTCCACATACCAGAGTTTTTTCGCACGGTTTTTCCTCCTTCTACTCCTATGTACCTCCCCCGTTCCGTAGATTCCGCACTGCGGCGAATCTCAACGAAATGCAGATGTACACTCTGTTTGAATCCAAGAACTTGTTCGATAAAATCGTTTAATCCTAGTATGCGGAAAACCGTAAAATTCAGTCTGCTATTTTTGCGCCATTCTTTCTATTTTTTTCATTCAAGTGTTATTAAAACCCTGACTTTTTCTCAAGGTAAATGGAAAACCTGAAAAATTCCATTCTAACGTCAAAAAACCCGGTTCAGAAGACAGATTTCTCTGTCTCCCAAACCGGGGATATAAAATCATCTTACGATTCAAAACTTGCGTAAAAGAACGAAGATTTGATACAACTTAAACAAACGAATCTATCTAAATTATACCAGCTCTAACAGAACTTCCATAGCGCCGTCGCCCTTACGCTGACCGATCTTAACGATACGGCTGTAACCACCATTGCGGTTAGCGTACTTCGGTGCAAGCTCATCAAACAGCTTAGCCGGCATATCTACCTTCTTAGTGTTTTTCTTCTTGCCTGCTCTTGCAGTCGGAACGTCTGTTACATCGTAGAGAACCTTCAGCATCTGTCTTCTAGCGTGAAGTCTGGAAGCTTTATCTTTCTTGATCTCTTTCTCTACTTCGTCGTAAACGGTAACTTTCTTGCCGTCAACAACTTCTTTTACTCTCTTGCCGTTCTCGTCTTTGCGAGCTACCTTAGCGGTAACTTTAACGGTCTCGAAGTTATCTTTCTCTTTTACTGCCAGAGCGATCAGACCCTCAGCGATCTTCTTCACTTCTTTTGCTCTTGCCTCAGTGGTAACGATCTTGCCGTTGAATAACAGTGCGGTTACCAGGCTGCGCAGCATTGCTTTTCTCTGACTGGAAGTTCTTCCAAGTTTTCTATATCCTGCCATGATTCTTTCTCCTCCATTTGCGGAAGCCGGCACTCATGCCCTTTGGACTTACTGAATGTCTGCTATATAAAATATAATTGTTTGATGGTTATGCAGGGACCTGTGCCATTCGGACTTACCCGTCCCCGTATCTGCATGAAAGGGACGCACTGCAAAGCACGTCCACCCACGCGGTATCTTAAGCCTCTTCGCTCGGGTTGAGCTGCAGGCTAATTCTTTCAGTTTTGCAAGAACCTCTTCCAGGGATTTGCGGCCCAGATTTCTGACTTTCATCATATCTTCCGGTGTGCGGTTGCACAGCTCCTCCACTGTATTGATTCCGGCTCTCTTTAAACAGTTGTAAGAACGAACGGATAACTCCAGCTCGTCGATGTTCATCTCAAGCACTTTCTCTTTCTCGTTGTCTTCCTTCTCTACCATAACCTCTGCGGTCTTGGCATTCTCGGAAAGGTCAATGAAGAGGTTCAGATGCTCGCTCAGAACCTTTGCTGCCAGGCTGACAGCTTCGTCTGGTGCCAGCGTTCCATTTGTGTATACATCTAATGTCAGCTTATCATAATCTGTCACCTGACCCACACGGGTGTTCTCAACGGTCATATTGACACGCTCCACCGGTGTGTAGATAGAATCAACAGCCAGAACTCCGATCGGAAGATCTTCACTCTTGTTCTTATCTGCGCTGATGTAGCCGCGGCCCTTCGTGATCGTCAGCTCCATGTAGAATTTGCTGTCCGCGCCGCCGCTTAATGTAGCGATGACCTGGTCCGGATTCAAAATCTCAATGTCAGAATCAGCGTGAATGTCAGCTGCTGTGATGACGCCTTCGCCCTCGAACTCGATATAAGCCGTCTTCGGCTCATTCGTCTCGCTGCTGTTTTTGATCGCCAGACTCTTGATGTTCATGATAATTTCAGTTACATCCTCTTTTACACCAGGGATAGAACTGAACTCATGCAAAACGCCGTCGATTTTCACTTGACTTACTGCTGCACCAGGCAAAGAGGAAAGCATAATTCTTCTTAAAGAATTGCCTAATGTGGTACCATAGCCTCTTTCCAGCGGTTCAACCACAAATTTGCCATATCTTTTGTCTTCGGAAATCTCAGCAATTTCAATTTTTGGTTTTTCAAAATCGAACACGATAGCCCCTCCTTTTGGGAACATTTTTGAGGGTCTGCCATACTCTTGTAGTCTCGGAATCTCCCAAGCAGCTGCCAAAGCAGATACATGGGAGATTCTGGACTAACATAATAGTAATACTTCTTATTATTTGGAGTACAGCTCGACGATAAGCACTTCGTTTACAGGAACGTCAATTTCGTCTCTGCTCGGTAACTCTTTAACAGTACCTTTCAGGTTCTCAGCGTCAACTTCCAGCCATGCCGGTACCATTCTTCCGCCGGTTACCTCAGCGATATCTTTATATCTCTGTGAAGATTTGTACTTCTCTTTGATCTCGATTACATCGCCAGCCTTAACTAAGTAGGACGGGATGTTTACGCTCTTGCCGTTTACGAGAACGTGCTTGTGATCTACGATCTGACGTGTCTCTTTTCTTGTACGGCCAAAGCCCATTCTGAATAATACATTATCCAGTCTGCACTCCAGAAGGATCATCAGGTTAGCACCGACCTGACCATTCATTCTGGATGCTTTTGCATAGTAATTTCTAAACGGTTTCTCTAACACACCGTAGATGAATTTTGCTTTCTGCTTCTCTCTCAGCTGGAGTGCATACTCGCTCATCTTTCTGTTGGCTCTCGTTAATTTTCTCGTTGATTTCTTGTCGATTCCTAAATAAACCGGATCAAGGTCAAGAGATCTACATCTTTTAAGTACAGGAACTCTATCTACTGCCACTTTACTTGCACCTCCTAATTAGACTCTTCTACGTTTCGGCGGACGGCATCCGTTATGCGGAACCGGAGTTACGTCCTTAATGCTTGTTACTTCCAGACCACATGCCTGAAGAGCACGGATTGCTGCTTCACGACCTGATCCCGGACCTTTTACCATAACGTCTACAGACTTTAAGCCATGGATAAGAGCTGCCTTCGTTGCAGTTTCTGCAGCCATCTGAGCTGCATATGGAGTAGATTTCCTTGAACCTCTAAATCCCAGACCGCCTGCACTTGCCCATGATAAGGCATTACCCTGTGCATCTGTTAAAGTAACGATTGTGTTATTAAAAGATGACTGGATGTGCGCCTGTCCGCGTTCAACGTTTTTCTTTACACGCTTTTTTGTCACTTTCTTGCCAGTGGACACTTTTTTAGCCATTTTAAACTAACCTACTTTCTCAAATATTGAATCCTGTTGCTAAACCTAACCTGATTCAGTTTCCTTGTTACTTAATTATTTCTTCTTGTTTGCTACTGTCTTTCTCGGACCCTTACGAGTTCTAGCGTTGGTCTTTGTCTTCTGACCACGAACCGGAAGGCTCTTTCTATGACGGATGCCTCTGTAGCATCCAATCTCCTGCAGTCTCTTGATGTTCATAGCGATCTCTCTTCTCAGATCACCCTCAACCACCTGACTGTCAGCGATGATTGCCGCAAGCTTCTTAACTTCGTCGTCAGTTAAGTCCTTAACACGAGTGTCAGGATTAACTTCAGCTTCGGCCAGGATACGGGCTGCACTTGCTCTACCGATACCGTAGATGTAAGTCAAGCCGATCTCTACGCGTTTCTCTCTTGGTAAATCGACACCTGAAATACGAGCCATGTGTGTAGTACACCTCCATTAGTTTTTCTTACTTCTTCGTTGATAATGTATAAATTTGCTTAAACTACTGAACAACTCATCCGAGTGGTTCATAATAGAAAGCCGCGCGAAAAAATAGGTGCTAAATCAAATTAGCCCTGTCTTTGTTTGTGCTTCGGATTCTCACAGATTACTCTGATACTGCCTTTTCTCTTGATGATCTTGCACTTTTCGCAAATTGGTTTAACCGATGATCTAACCTTCACAGCAATTCTCCTTTCCGTAATAGTCCGTCCAATCTCGGACATACAATTTTTTATAACCTATTGTAGTCCTGTGTCGGACTTACAGGTACAACAGACTCGTTCCATCCCCCTGCCGTGAGAGGACAAAAGGGCGGATCTTACCTGATGCTTCAACAAAGTTCGCTAAAGCATTATAACATTTAAAATCCTATAATGCAAGCGAAATTTACACTTCTCTCAATATTTTTATTGAGAAAAATGGATTGGTCTTTATTTATCTCTCCAAATGATTCTTCCCTTAGAGAGATCGTATGGCGACATTTCCATTGTAACCTTATCGCCCGGCAGAATACGGATGTAGTTCATACGGAGTTTTCCGCTGATCGTAGCAAGTACGATGTGTCCGTTTTCCAGTTCTACCTTAAACATAGCGTTCGGCAGCTTCTCTGCTACTACGCCCTCAATCTCAATTACATCTGCTTTCGACATTCTATATACCTCCCTGCAATGATTTCTGAATGAAATAGCGAATCGCTTCATCCTGGACTGCCGCTCCGTCCGCAAACTGGGCTGCCAGCGCCTCATCCCATTTGTGGGAGAACTGCACGTGCTTTCTCTTCTTGCGTTTCGGCTTGGCGGCGGTTTTAGTGCGTCCGTCTGCCAGATACACGTAGCGTGCATCTTCTCTGACTATAATATAATAAGTGCCTTTGTCGTGGCCCGCAAGTGAGCGAACCAGACAGCCAGTTCCATATTCCGTCATTCTGATCTCCGTTTCTGTAGACAGGTGTTTCCGCTCCCGCCGCAGTTCTCAGATTACAGTTTGTTCGCTTGCCTATTTGCTCACTTAGTTCGCAAACAGGGCAAAAATTCATGCAGATTTGTCTTCGACAAAGAATTTTTGCCATTGCCCGCCTTATTGATCGGCTCGGACATCTGCCTCAAGATGCGTACATACTGTAATCGGAAAGCCTGCTTAGGTCTTCGTAAAAACTTCCCCAGCTTACTTCTTCTTTATAAGGAAAGGATCTCAGGTTCGCCCTCTGTAATAAGAATCGTATTTTCATAATGAGCAGCCCAGCCGCCATCTTCCGTCATGACGGTCCAGTCATCATCGAGCCAGACTACTTCGTAGCTGCCCTCGGTAATCATCGGCTCGATCGCGAGCGTCATGCCGGGCTGTAAGAGAATTCCTTTTCTTTTTCTTGCAAAATTCGGAATCTCCGGATCCTCATGCAGATGGGAACCGATTCCATGACCAACCAGATCCCTGACAACACCAAAACCGAAACTTTCGGCATATTTCTGGATCGCTGCAGAGATGTCATTGAGATGATTGCCAGCTTTGGCAAATTTAATTCCCTCAAAGAAGCTCTGTCTGGTAACTTCAATCAGTTTTTTGGCATCATCGTCGATCTCTCCGATGCCGTAAGTCCGGGCTGCGTCTGAGTGGTATCCTTTGTAGATCACTCCTGCATCCAGACTGACGATGTCTCCCTCATCGAGAAAATGTTCCTTGTGCGGGATTCCATGTACAACCTCATCATTGACAGAGACGCAGATCGATGCGGGATAGCCGTTGTAATTTTTGAACGAGGGAATGCAGCCGTAACTCCGGATGATTTTCTCTCCCATATGATCAATATCCCAGGTGGACATACCCGGCCGAAGATTCTTCGCCAGTTCCTCATGCGTTTTGGCGAGAATTCTTCCCGCCTCACGCATCAGTTCAATCTCCCTGGGAGATTTTATCGTCACTGCCATGTTTTAAGCTCCCAAAATATCCGTAATGTTCTTGAATACGTCTTCCATGGTCTGTGTACCGTCTACCGTATGAAGAACGCCCTTCTTCTCATAGTACTCGATCAGCGGGTGTGTCTGGTCATGGTATATTTCCAGACGTTTCTGTACAGTCTCCGGCTTGTCATCATCACGAAGCACCAGCTCAGAACCGCACTTGTCGCAGATTCCTTCTTTTTTCGGTGCTGCGAACTGGATGTGGTAGGTAGCGCCGCACTTTAAGCACGCACGGCGTCCTGCCATGCGGTTTACGATGTTTGCATCCGGCACATCTACGTTGAGCGCGAAATCAATCGCCTCGCCGTTTGCTGCCAGCGCCTCTGTCAGACTCTCAGCCTGCGGGATCGTTCTTGGGAATCCATCCAGAATATAGCCGTTCTTGCAGTCAGCCTCATGGATCCGGTCAAGAAGCATGCCGATCGTTACCTCGTCCGGTACTAAAAGCCCCTGATCGATGAACGATTTTGCTTTTTTACCAAGCTCTGTGCCTGCCTTGATATTGGAACGGAAAATATCTCCGGTAGAAATGTGCGGAATGCCGTATTTTTCTGCAATTCTCTGAGCCTGTGTTCCTTTTCCGGCTCCCGGTGCTCCTAACATAACAATCTTCATAATGGTTACAATCTCCCTATATACAACAGAATCGCCTCCAGGCAGGAGCTGTCTCCGGCCACCTCCAGCCGTAAAGTAAGCAAGCTCCCGCCCAGAAAGCGAGTTGTCTTAGTCGTTTAAGAATCCTTTATAGTTGCGAACCAGCATCTGTGATTCGACTGCTTTGATTGTCTCAAGTACTACACCTACGATAATGATAAGAGAAGTACCTCCGAAGGAGAGACGGCTCACTGAGAACAGTCCAGAGACAATGATCGGAACCAGGCAGACAATGATCAGTCCGCAGGCACCAATCAGTATAATATACTCCAGAATTCCATCCAGGTAATCGGATGTTGGCTTTCCTGGACGAATGCCCGGGATGAAGCCGCCAGATTTCTTCATGTTGTTTGCTACTTCAAGCGGGTTGAATGTAATGGATGTGTAGAAATACGCAAACACAATAATCAACGCGATGTAGACAATTAAACCAACTGAATAAGCCGGACGCTCTGGATTAAACCAGGAGCTGGAATTCAGAGCCAGAAGAATCTTTCCTCCGATGGTGTCATAATTAACCTGGAAAAATCCAGCAATTACCACCGGGAAAGACATCAGGGATGAAGCAAAGATAACAGGAATAACACCTGCTGTATTTACTTTTAACGGGATGCTTGTGGACTGACCGCCAACCATCTTACGTCCCTGCATCTTTTTAGAATACTGAACCGGAATTCTCCGCTCTGCATCCTGTAAAATGATAACAAATACAACCATCGCTACGATAACCGCTACGATAATCACGGCTGTTACAACTGCAACCGCCACGATCTTGCCCTGCAGGAAACGCTCATAGAGCGTAATCATATCGCTTGGCATGGTTGAAATGATATTGAACAGAAGCACGATAGAAATACCGTTTCCGACGCCGTTCTCGGTGATTCGCTCACCGATCCACATCAGCATGGCACTTCCGGCTGTCATTGTCACAATAGCGACAATCACATTCAGGGCAGTAAACTCAACTAAAAGTCCCTTGCCGCCGAAACCGATCGCCATAGCGACGGACTGCATCAGCGCCAGTGCAACCGTAAGGTAACGCGTATATTCCGCAATCTTCTTTCTTCCGTCCTCGCCCTCCTGCTGCATTTCCTCTAATTTCGGAATTGCAATTGTCAGAAGCTGCATGATAATGGAAGAAGTGATGTACGGGGTAATACTCAATGCGAATACCGACATGTTCGTGAACGAACCGCCGGTAATCGTATTGAAGAAACCAAACGCATCATTGGACTGTCTTGTAAACAGTTCCTGGAAAAATGTTGTATTAACTCCGGGAATCGGCAGCTGCGATCCGATACGGGTCACAACCAGCATAAAGAACGTATAGAGGAGTTTTTCTCTGACCTCTTTTATCTTAAATGCATTCTGGAGCGTTTTTAACATATTAGATCACCTCGCAGGTTCCGCCAACGGCCTCGATCTTAGCTTTCGCGCCTTCACTTACCGCATCAACCTTTACGTTCAGCTTTTTGGTCAGCTCGCCATTGCCGAGGATCTTAACGCCGTCACGCGGGTTCTTTACGATGCCTGCTTCGATTAATGTTTCAACCGTAACAACTGTGTCGTTCTCGAATCTCTCAAGAGCGCTTACGTTGATACCAACGATGGTCTTAGAATTTCTGTTTGTGAAGCCTCTCTTCGGGAGACGTCTATATAACGGCATCTGACCGCCTTCAAATCCTGGTCTCGGAGCGCCGGAACGAGCTTTCTGTCCCTTATGTCCCTTACCAGCAGTCTTACCGTTGCCTGATGCGTGACCACGACCTCTTCTGAAGCTGTCGCTGTGCTTAGAGCCTACCGCCGGCTTTAAATTGGATAAATCCATGACTGCACCTCCTTGCAAATATCTTAGATTTCCTCTACTTTAACTAAATGTCTAACATTCTGGATCATGCCTCTGATAGCGGCGTTGTCCGGCTGCTCAACTGTCTTGCCAGTCTTGTTTAAACCAAGAGCTGCAACCGTTGCTTTCTGCTTCGGGATAGCGCCAATAGGAGACTTAACCAATGTGATTTTTAATTTCTCTGCCATTTTTATCTCCTCCTATTAGTTCAGAATTTCTTCTACAGACTTACCGCGAAGTTTTGCAACCTCTTCCGGAGTCTTTAAAGAACCTAAGCCTGCCAGGGTAGCAAGAACTACGTTTGCCTTGTTGTTGGAACCAAGGGATTTTGTACGGATGTTCTTGTAACCAGCCAGATCCAGTACGGCACGAGCCGGACCACCAGCGATAATACCGGTACCTTCCGGAGCCTTCTTCAGAAGTACGTTAGCGCTTCCGAATTTGCCGAGGAAATCGTGCGGGATGCTATTGTTCTCATCGAACGGAACCTCCATCAGGTTTCTGGCAGCTGCCTCTTTGCCCTTGCGGATTGCTTCCGGAACCTCAGCAGCTTTTCCCATACCAGCACCAACGTGGCCGTTTTTATCTCCAACTACTACTAAAGCGGAAAAACGCATTGTACGTCCGCCCTTAACGGTCTTGGATACACGTTTGATTGCCACTACAGTATCCTCTAACTCGAACTGGTTGGCATCAATTTTTGTACGTTTCATGTGTATGTTCTCCTTCCTACTAGAATTCCAGACCAGCCTCGCGGGCTGCATCTGCTAATGCCTGAACTTTTCCGTGGTAAATAAATCCGCCTCTATCGAAGACAACTTCTTTAATACCTTTTTCAAGCGCTCTCTTAGCGATTACAGTTCCAACGTGAGCTGCTGCTGCAACATCGTTCGTCTTCTCCAGTTCAGCTTTAACTTCCTTCTCGGCAGTGGAAGCTGCTACTAAAGTTTTTCCAACTGTATCATCAATGATCTGAGCATACATATGATTATTACTTCTAAACACTGCTAAACGCGGTCTCTCGGCTGTGCCAGAAAAACGGTTGCGTAATCTAACGTGTTTTTTAACGCGAATTTCGCTTCTTGACTGTTTGCTAACCATCTTCACACTCTCCTTAATTATTTCTTACCAGTCTTACCAACTTTACGTCTGATAACCTCATCGGCATACTTAATACCTTTGCCCTTGTACGGCTCAGGTCTTCTCTTATCCCGAATCTCAGCTGCATACTGGCCAACTTTTTCTTTGCTGATACCTTTAACAGTGATCTTGTTCTGTCCTTCCAGAACAGTCTCAATGCCTTCCGGATCTTCCATCTCTACCGGATGGGAGTAACCAAGGCTGAGAACCAGTTTCTTGCCCTGCTTTGCTGCTCTGTAACCAACACCGTTAACTTCCAGCACTTTCTCATAGCCTTCTGTTACACCATGAATCATGTTGTTAATTAAGGTTCTTGTCAGACCGTGTAAAGATTTCATTTTCTTTAAGTCGTTCGGTCTGGTAACTACGATATGACCATCCTCTTCTTTGATGTTCATCTCAACCGGGAGTTCTCTCTCAAGTGTTCCCTTCGGACCTTTTACAGTCACTAAATTGTTCTCTGCGATTGTTACGGTTACGCCCGCCGGAATCGCAACTGGCATTCTTCCGATACGTGACATGCCTTTTACCTCCTACTTAGATTTTCGGAGAAGCCTGAGCGGCTTCTCTGTTTTCAGTTGTATCTATACCTTGTCTAAACCGATGATGATGCTTTCGGTTTACCAAACAAATGCAAGAACTTCTCCGCCTACGCCGAGTTCTCTTGCCTGCTTGTCAGTGATAACGCCCTGGTTGGTGGAGATGATAGCTACACCTAAACCGCCCAGTACCTTCGGCATATCTTCCTTGTTTGCGTAGATACGCAGACCCGGTTTGGAAATTCTCTTGATGCCGGAGATGATTTTCTCGTTTTTGTCTTTACCGTACTTTAAGGTAATACGGATAGTCTTGAAATTGCCGTCCTCAACAACGTCATATTTCTTGATGAAACCTTCCTTTACCAGGATGTCAGCGATTGCTAATTTCATCTTGGAAGACGGAACATCTACTGTATCATGTTTTGCAGTGTTAGCATTACGGATTCTTGTAAGC
Source organism: Clostridium sp. AF21-20LB (assembly GCF_003478795.1). Lineage (NCBI taxonomy): Bacteria > Bacillati > Bacillota > Clostridia > Eubacteriales > Clostridiaceae > Clostridium > Clostridium sp. AF21-20LB. Next base: position 161,138 of record NZ_QUGD01000001.1, read on the forward strand.
ATATCTGCAATCGGATCGCTCATTGTCATTTTGAGTGTGCCTCCTTATAATTTGACTACCACTTACTGTAAGTGGGTTTCGGTGGGTTTTGGGAACACTAGGATGTGTCCTCTATAATATAGGCATCGTCCACTCGACTAAGCTCGTCTATCGTCTTCGACTCTGACTCACTAAGTCTCGGGACGGGCTTTCGCACTAGATTCGAAACTACCTCATCAAGTGCTCAATGCCTACCAGCTTGCTTTCTTTACGCCCGGAATTTCGCCCTTGTAAGCTAATTCACGGAAGCAAACTCTGCAGATGCCGTATTTTCTTAAATATGCATGCGGACGACCGCAGATTCTGCAGCGGTTATATTCTCTGGTGGAGAATTTTGCCGGACGCTGCTGTTTAATCTTCATTGAAGTTTTAGCCATGATAAATCCTCCTATTATTTAGCAAATGGCATGTTGAACTGAGTTAACAGCTCACGTGCTTCTTCGTCGGTCTTAGCAGTGGTAACGAAGATGATATCCATACCTCTTACCTTATCTACTTTATCGTACTCGATCTCCGGGAAGATAAGCTGCTCTTTGATACCCAGAGCGTAGTTGCCTCTGCCGTCAAATGCGTTCGGATTTACACCGCGGAAGTCTCTTACTCGCGGAAGAGCCAGGTTGATCAGACGATCAGCGAACTCATACATCTTCTCGCCACGCAGGGTAACTTTACAGCCGATAGCCATACCCTCTCTAAGTTTGAAGTTAGCGACTGATTTTTTCGCTTTTGTAAGAACTGCCTTCTGGCCAGTGATGATTTCCATATCTCTTACAGCAGAGTCCAGAACTTTAGCATTTTCTTTTGCCTCGCCAACGCCCATGTTGATAACAATCTTGTCCAGCTTCGGCACTTCCATGATATTTTTATATCCGAATTTTTTGATCATAGCGTCTACGATTTCGCTCTGATACATTTCTTTTAATCTAGCCAATTTTAACGTTCCTCCTCTCTGTATTAGTCAATTACTTTACCGGTTGCCTTAGCAACGCGGACTTTCTTGCCGTCTTCTACTTTGAAGCCAACTCTCGTAGCCTTGCCATCCACTACCAGCATAACGTTGGAAATGTCAAGCGCGCCTTCCTGATGGATGATGCCGCCCTGCTGATTAGCTGCAGACGGTTTGGTATGCTTTGTTACCATGTTGCATCCCTCAACCAGGACTGTATTCTTCTTTACATTAACGGAAAGAACTTTTCCGGTTTTGTCTTTGTCTTTACCTGTGATAACCTTTACCAGGTCGCCTTTTTTAATTTTATGCACAGCTGACACCTCCTACAGTACTTCCGGAGCCAGGGAAACAATCTTCATAAACTGTTTCTCACGAAGCTCTCTGGCAACCGGCCCAAAAATACGGGTTCCTCTCGGGTTCTTGTCGTCTTTGATGATAACGGCTGCGTTCTCATCAAATTTGATGTAGGAACCATCTTTACGGCGTGCGCCCTTAACGGTACGTACAACAACGGCCTTCACTACATCGCCTTTCTTTACAACACCGCCTGGTGTTGCATCTTTAACGCTGGCAACGATTACATCGCCAATATTTGCATATCTTCTAGTAGAGCCGCCCATAACGCGGATACAGAGTAATTCTTTCGCACCGGTATTGTCGGCAACCTTTAATCTGGTCTCCTGCTGAATCATGCCCAATACTCCTTTCTGATTTAGAAATTATCTCGCTTTCTCGATAATTTCGACGAGTCTCCATCTCTTATCCTTGGATAACGGTCTTGTTTCCATTACCTTTACAGTATCACCGATACCGCACTCGTTGTTCTCGTCGTGTGCTTTTAATTTATAAGTTCTCTTAACAATCTTACCGATTAAAGGATGTTTTACGTGGTTTTCGATAGCAACTACGATTGTTTTGTCCATCTTGTTGCTTACTACCTTACCGGTACGTGTTTTTCTAAGATTTCTTTCCACGGTAGATATCTCCTTTCCTATTTTAGGAATCTATGATAATTAGTTCGCTTTCTCTGTAATAACAGTCTGAATACGAGCGATGTTTCTGCGAACTTCTTTAATTCTGCTTGTATTATCCAGCTGGTTGGTAGCGTTCTGGAATCTTAAGTTGAAGAGTTCCTTCTTAGCAGCTACTAATTCTTCGTTTAATTCTGCAGATGTCTTAGCTTTTAAATCTTCTACATACTTATTAATTTTCACTGTTATCACCGCCTTCTAAATCTGCTTTAGAAGCAATCTTGCACTTGCACGGAAGTTTGTGCATAGCAAGACGAAGCGCTTCTCTCGCTGTCTCCTCTGGTACACCCGCGATCTCGAACATTACGCGGCCTGGTTTTACTACTGCTACCCAGTACTCAAGTGCGCCTTTACCGGAACCCATACGAGTCTCAGCCGGTTTAGCAGTTACTGGTTTATCCGGGAAAATCTTAATCCAAACTTTACCACCACGTTTGATGTAACGGGTCATGGCAACACGGGCTGCCTCGATCTGGTTGGATTTGATCCAGCACGGTTCTGTAGCGACTAAACCGTACTCACCGTAGTTGATTACATTTCCTCTAAGCGCCTTGCCGGCCATGGTACCACGGAACTGTTTACGACGCTTTACTCTTTTCGGCATTAACATTATTTATCGCTCCCTTCCTTATTTCCTTTCGCAGGAAGTACCTCGCCTTTGTAGATCCAAACCTTAACACCGGTCTTGCCGTATGTTGTGTTTGCCTCAGCGAAACCGTAGTCAATATCTGCTCTTAATGTCTGAAGCGGGATAGTGCCCTCGCTGTAGAACTCTGTACGAGCCATATCAGCACCGCCAAGACGTCCGGATACGGAAGCCTTGATACCCTTAGCTCCAGCCTTCATGGTTCTGCCCATAGCGGACTTCATCGCACGACGGAAGGAAATACGGTTCTCAAGCTGCTGAGCGATGTTCTCTGCAACGAGCTGAGCGTCTCTGTCTGGTCTCTTAACTTCTTTGATGTCTACAAAAACTTTCTTGTCAGTTAATTTCTGAACCTGAGCTTTTGTCTTCTCGATCTCTGCGCCGCCCTTACCGATAACAACGCCCGGTTTAGCAGTGTAAAGAATGATTTTTACTTTATCAGAAGCGCGCTCGATTTCGATTTTGGAAACACCGGCGCTGTATAATTTCTTCTTAAGGAAGGTTCTGATTTTGTGATCCTCTACCAGGTTATCTGCAAAATCAGCTTCCGCATACCATCTGGAATCCCAGTCTTTAATAACACCGACTCTTAAGCCGTGCGGATTAACTTTCTGTCCCATAATTGCCTCCTCTTATTTCTCATCAAGCACGATTGTGATGTGGCTCATTCTCTTTTCGATTCTGTAAGCGCGGCCCTGTGCTCTCGGTTTTACTCTCTTCATTGTCGGTCCCTTGTTAGCGAAGCATTCTGCAACGTACAGGTTCTCCGGATTCATCTGGTTGTTGTTCTCTGCGTTAGCAACAGCAGACTCGAGTAATTTTTTAATTAAAGTAGAAGCATATCTAGGATTGTATGTTACAATACCAAGCGCTGTCTTCACATCTTTGCCTCTGATGGCATCTAATACGAAGCATGCTTTCTGAACGGATACTCTGGCGTAAGACAGCTTAGCCGACGGTCTCGTATCCTTATTAGCATTTCTTTCTCTTTTAATCTGGGATCTATGTCCTTTAGCCATTGGTGAAACCTCCTTTCAAGCGTAACTTACTTACGTCCTGCTTTCTTCTCGTCTTTTCCGTGGCCTCTGTAAGTTCTAGTGGCTACGAACTCACCGAGTTTATGTCCAACCATGTCCTCTGTCACGTATACCGGAACATGTTTTCTACCATCGTGAACTGCGATTGTATGTCCAACCATCTGCGGGAAGATTGTGGAACGGCGGGACCAGGTTTTGATAACCTGTTTCTGTCCTGCTGCGTTCATCTCATCTACTTTCTTTAAAAGATGAGCATCTGCAAATGGTCCTTTTTTTAATGAACGACCCATTAGTATACCTCCTATTACTGTTTACCGTTTCTTCTTCTTACGATTAACTTATTAGACTGTTTGTTTTTCTTTCTGGTCTTCAGGCCGAGTGCCGGTTTGCCCCAAGGTGTGCAAGGACCTGGACGACCGATACTGGTCTTGCCCTCACCACCACCATGCGGATGGTCATTCGGGTTCATAACAGAACCGCGGACAGTCGGACGAATACCCATGTGACGTTTTCTACCAGCCTTACCGATATTGATCAGGTTGTGGTCGCCGTTGCCAACTACACCGATAGTAGCGCGGCAGCTGATCGGAACCATTCTCATCTCTCCGGACGGTAATCTAAGGGTTGCATATTTGCCTTCTTTAGCCATTAACTGAGCAGAGTTACCAGCGGAACGAACCAGCTGACCACCCTTGCCCGGAAGAAGCTCGATGTTGTGAATCTGTGCACCAACCGGGATTTCAGAAAGCGGTAAGCAGTTACCAACTTTTGCCTCAGCCTCTGCACCGCTCATAACCTTCTGTCCAACCTGTAAACCAGCCGGAGCAAGGATATAAGCTTTCTCGCCGTCTGCGTAGCAGATCAGAGCGATGTTTGCTGTACGGTTCGGATCGTACTCGATACCAAGTACGGTTGCTGCGATACCGTCTTTTGCATTTCTCTTGAAGTCGATGATTCTATATTTTCTTCTGGAACCGCCGCCTCTGTGACGAACGGTGATTTTACCCTGGTTGTTACGACCTGCGTTCTTCTTTAAAGAAACTACTAAGGATTTCTCCGGTGTGGATTTTGTAATCTCAGAGAAATCAGAGCCGGTCATATGTCTTCTGGAAGGTGTATATGGGCTGTAAGATTTAATTCCCATGACTTTGACTCCTTTCGTTCAACGCCTCCTGGCGTTTCTTCATGTTTTTCACGACATAGTGTTCGTCGTATAATTGTCTATTGAGGATGAATTATAAACCAGCGAAGATCTCGATCTCTTTGCTGTCCTCGGTCAGCTGAACGATAGCTTTCTTTGTTGCAGCTGTCTTACCGAATGTCATGCCTCTTCTCTTTGTCTTGCCGTCCATGTTCATGGTGTTGACACTCTTAACTTTGGTGCCCGGGAACATCTTCTCAACGGCTTCTTTGATCATAGTTTTGTTTGCCTCGGTGTGTACCAGGAAGGTGTATTTCTTGTCTGTCATAGCATTCATACTCTTCTCAGTTACAACCGGTTTGAGGATTACGTCATAGTACTGTACGTTTGCCATTATGCATATACCTCCTCGATAGAAGCTACAGCAGCCTTGGTTGCTACTACTGTGTTGTATTTCAGGATATCGTAAACGTTGATGGTGCTTACGGAAGCAGTCTTAACGTCTGCCACGTTTCTAGCGGATAATACAGCCTTGTCACAAGCCTCATCCAGAACAACTAAAGCTTTGTTTACTTTCAGGTTGTTCATAACCTCAACAAATTTCTTTGTCTTGATCTCGTCGAAGTTCATAGCCTCAACTACGATGAACTTGTTCTCGTTTACACGGCTTGTCAGAGCAGATTTAAGAGCAGCTCTCTTCTCTTTCTTATTTAAACGGATTGTGTAATCACGTGGTGTCGGAGCGAATACTACGCCGCCGCCCGTCCACTGCGGAGCTCTTGTTGAACCCTGTCTTGCATGTCCGGTACCTTTCTGTCTCCACGGTTTCTTACCACCGCCGGAAACTTCGGAACGGGTTTTTGCTTTCTGAGTTCCCTGACGTTTGTTAGCAAGCTGTGCTACAACTGCCATGTGAACCAGATGTTCATTTACTTCTACACCGAATACAGCATCATTCAGTTCTAATGTGCCAACTTCGTTGCCTTCTAAATTGAAAACAGATACGTTTGCCATCTGTATGTTCCTCCTTTCCCGTAAAAGCCTTATCTAGCGACCTTTACTGTCTCTTTGATTGTTACTAAGGATTTCTTCGGTCCCGGTACAGAGCCTTTAACAAGGAGTAAGTTGTTCTCAGTATCAACCTTAACAACCTCCAGGTTCTGAACAGTTACTTTTACGCTGCCCATGTGACCCGGCATTCCTTTGCCCTTAAATACGCGTCCCGGTGTGGTTGCAGAACCGTTGGAACCCTGATGACGATGGAACTTGGAACCGTGAGCCATCGGTCCTCTGTGCTGGCCGTGTCTCTTGATGGCACCCTGGAAACCTTTACCTTTGGAAATAGCAGTTGCATCAATTTTATCGCCTGCTGCGAAGATGTCTGCCTTGATTTCGTCTTTTACAGAATACTCTTCAGCATTCTCTAAGCGGAACTCTCTTACATATCTCTTGTAAGCAACGCCTGCCTTGTCAAAATGACCCTTAACCGGCTTTGTCACAAGTTTTTCTCTCTTGTCTACAAAACCAACCTGTACTGCTTTGTAGCCATCGTTCTCTTCTGTCTTAACCTGTGTAACAACACACGGTCCAGCCTGAAGAACGGTTACTGGAGTTAAAACTCCGTCTTCGTTGAAGATTTGAGTCATTCCGACTTTGGTAGCTAAAATCGCTTTCTTCATTAATCTGACCTCCTGTTTTTCTACAGCGGAACGCGTTCGTCAAACTCCCGCGTTCATCCTAGAACTGTCCAGATGTCTCTATCTAAACTAGTATAGGATTCTTAATTATTTGTTTTTCATCTTTACGTTGATGGACACGCCAGCCGGCATTTCCAGTCTCTGCAGTGCATCAACTGTCTTCTGGCTCGGAGCAATGATATCGATGAGTCTCTTATGAGTTCTCTGCTCGAACTGCTCTCTGGAATCTTTGTACTTATGAACTGCTCGCAGAATGGTTACTACCTCTTTCTTAGTTGGCAGCGGCACCGGTCCACTCACCTTTGATCCGTTTTTCTTTACAGTCTCAATGATTTTTGCAGCGGATGTATCTACCAGCTGATGATCATAAGCTTTCAGTGTGATTCTCATTACTTGACTTGCCATAAAAAAAGTCGCCTCCTTTTCGTACTATTAAGCACGACAAGCGGTGACTGTACACATACCCGTGTGTGTCCTCGCAGTCCACACACCAAATCCGTCATTTGTCTTCAGGATACTCTATTCTTGTACAGTGACTTGTCGCCAGTTTCCTAACTTGACATTCGCTCCGCGGAATAACCTGCTTATCATAAGCAGCAACCTCTCGTTTCATCGCTATCATGCCACAGCTTCGTTATAATAACACAGCTTTCTGGGAAATGCAAGTGTTTTTTTAAGAAAAAATCTATATTTTTCAAGAAAAAACAGGAGTTTCTTCTTCCGGTGGGTAATTACACCTTTTATATAGAAGAAACTCCTTTTTATCCACAAGAATATATTTCCATGCAGAAATTTTATCTCAGTCAAGAAGACTCCCAGCTTTTTTAATTAATCCTCCCAATACGTCGGTTCCACCGGGGTTCTAGCCTCGTCGCTGCCATCGTCGCTTGTGCCGTCCACCTCTGTGACAACACCCGCAGAGCTTGTCTTAAACTTTGTGCCGTTCGCATCCTTCACGGTGCTGGATTTCACTACCTTGCCACTCGTCGTTACCAGATAGTTTTTGCCATTGACTTCAATGACTTCATACTTGGTACCGCTGTCTGCCTTCTGAAGCTTACCCATGTAGTACAGGAATCCATCCTCCACACCTGAGTAGCCGCGTCCAGCCTTGTTGCCGCTGTCAGCGAAATAGAACTGTCCGGTCGTTCCGTCGCCCTCTACTACATTTCCCTTGCCTTTTACGACTGAGCTGGTCGCCTTGTCCGCGCCGAAGAAATAGCAGGCATACTGACCGCTCGTTCCTACCTCCAGACGTCTCAGACCATAGACCGGGTTGCCCTTCTCATTAAATAAGTAGGTAATATTGTTGATGCGAACCAGGTTGCTCGTCGAAGCGTCAGAAATCTTCGGACCCACCTTCGGCTCGCCGTTGCTTGAAAAATAATACCACTGTACATCGCTGCCGAGATCCAGATTGTAATCATCATCCTCCGGCGGAGTCGTGGAGAGCCAGCCAGTCTGTACCTGACCGTTGCTCTGATAATAACGGTAATTTGCAAATCCAGAGGAATTTCCCATATCGACCCAGCCGGTCTGCATCGCTCCGTTTTCGTCGAAGCAGTAGTAGGTTCCGTCAATCTTATACTGTTTATATTTAGCACCGCCTAAAGAAGGCACATATTTCTTTCCTGAACTCTGAAAGTAGTACCAATGATGATCCTCATCGTCGTCGCCGGGTTTCACTTCATCATCGTCCTTTTTGGTATCATCCGGATCTTCCAGATATGCCCAGCCGATCTGCATGACACCATCTGCATTCGTGTAGTAGGTGTCATCATCCACCCAGCCCGTCTGCATCGCTCCATCACCGTCGAAGTAATAGTACTTGCCGCCGATCTTGGACCAGCCGTCGGATACCATCTTTCCGCTGGTGGAGAAATAGTACCAGACCGTCGTAGCGGAAGTCTCGTTCCATGCCGGATTGCGCTTCGGCAGTTTCAGCCACTTGTCAGTCGCCATGATGCCGGTACTCTCGACAAAGTATTCGTCGTCCACCCAGCAGTTCGACGCGATGTTGCCCTGGGAATCGAGATAGCGCCAGAGATTGTCTGCGCCCTTCTTCCAGGTATTCGTCACCTTATTGCCATTGTTGTCCACATATATCCAGCTGTTTCCAGACTGCTGCCAACCTTCTGCCGCGTAAGATGTCAGGGTCGCCGCCCCTATCATCAGCGCTGCAGAAAGGACGCAGACTGCCAGTTTCTGTTTCTTCATATACAAGCCCTCCCAGTTCACGATTGATAACGTCTATTCTCCCACCTGCTGCGCATTCGCACACTTCCCGTCGTGTGGAGACTGCATCAGATGCTTATAACGCCTTGTTTTGTTCCAGATACGTGCAATCTATCATTTACCTAATATACATTTTAACAGGAGATGTAGGAATCTTCAAGGAGATTTATCTTTCAATTTATTTACTTTTTTGGCAGGAAGCCGTTCAAAAGGTTTGACACGCCAATCAATGACCGATATAATTAGGTATGCATTTCAACTGAACCGTTTTTCCGGTCAGACAGACTGCGTTTATGGTTACTGTGCACGCATCGTGCCCAGTAACGGAATTTGCCGTGGCTTCGCATTTAAATACGGCAAATTCCTGCTGTCACCACGTTTTCTTACGGCACTTTCGGTTCCAAAAGTGCCTACCCGGGAACAGTAACCATTTATGCCATTTAGATGGAAATGGCTTATGGATAACACCGATTATAAAGGCGGCAGATACCCTTTTCCGGGGTTTGCGCCTCATTTTTTTGAAAGGATAAAATTTTATGTGGATTGCAGATGGATGGAACGATTATGAAGTGATTGACTGCTCCGAAGGAGAGAAACTGGAGCGGTGGGGCGACTATCTTCTGGTTCGCCCGGACCCGCAGGTTATCTGGAACACCCCCAAGACACACCGCGGCTGGAAAAAGATGAACGGACACTACCACAGAAGCTCCAAGGGCGGCGGCGAATGGGAATTTTTCGACCTGCCGGAGCAGTGGTCGATCCATTACAAAGAACTGACCTTTAACTAAAACCGTTCAGCTTCAAGCACACAGGTCTCTTCCCGGAGCAGGCGGCAAACTGGGACTGGTTCGGTGACCGCATCCGCAATGCCGGACGCCCAATCAAGGTTTTAAACCTCTTTGCCTACACAGGCGGCGCTACCCTGGCGGCAGCCGCAGCCGGCGCCAGCGTGACCCATGTGGACGCCTCCAAGGGCATGGTAGCCTGGGCGAAGGAAAACTCCCGTTCCTCCGGGCTGGAAAATGCACCCATCCGCTGGATCGTCGATGACTGTGTGAAATTTGTTGAGCGTGAGATCCGCCGCGGCAACCATTACGACGGAATCATCATGGACCCGCCGTCCTACGGCCGCGGACCGAAAGGCGAGATCTGGAAGATCGAAACTTCGATTTACCCGTTCGTGCAGCTCTGCACGAAACTGTTATCGGACAACCCGCTCTTCTTCCTCATCAACTCCTACACCACCGGGCTGGCGCCGTCCGTCCTGACCTATATGCTCTCAACCGAAGTTGCCTCCACCCACGGCGGCACAGTGAAATCGGACGAGCTGGGACTTCCGGTTACCCGTACCGGACTGGTATTACCATGCGGTGCATCCGGACGCTGGGAATCTGGTAAATAACACTGGTATTCGGATGACATAGACACCCCATTTTTAAGTTTGATTCCTATTCATTCCAATCCCGGATATCTAACAGCCCCGGGACCAGTTCCCGCGCACTCGTCTCTAATATAATTCGCCCCTTCTCGGCGCTTGCACCAGACGGATCTCCTCCAATTCCAATCGGCGATCCGTCTTTTGTTTTCCAGTCCTCCGACACCCAGCCGATCGAAACCGGACCGTATGGCTTCAGGGCGCGGGTCTTCTCAAACGCCGTCGGCTCTCCCGCTTCCGAAAGTTCCAGCTTCACAAGACTCTCATCGACCGCCATTACCATCGATGTCTCCATCTCTCCACCGTGGAAATCCCAGATATTCCCCTTTGAAATCGTTGCTTTTACATCCGGATGACCAAATGCTCCCGATGAAAGGATAAACGGTGCAATCCCCAGCTCACTCCGAAGTTCCCGGCTTAAAACCTGCGCAATCGGCGCATTCCCACCATGGCATACCAAAAAAGCCAGCTTCTTAAAACCGTGATGCGCCAGGCTGACGCATATATCATATAAGAAATGATAGTAAGTGTCCGGCCGGACTGTGACCGAACCGCAGAAATTCTTATGCTCTGTACTTAAGCCCACCGGAATCACCGGAAACAGCAGCATCGGGAAGTCTTCTTCCCCCTCTGCCTCCAGTGCCTTTTTGATCTCCTGACTCATCGCCTCCGCGATAATATCATCCGTTCCCAGTGGTGCCTGATTGCCGTGCTGTTCCAGAGCCCCGAGCGGAATCAGGACAATCGTGTTCTCACGGTCCACCTGCTCCATTTCCCATCTTGTCAAATCTCTATAGTTACGTATCATAGTATCTCCTCCTCTTATAAAAACAGATATGTCTTTGCACGTTCCATCAAACAAAAAGGATTGTCCGGGATTCTCCCCCAGGCAGCTTTCCCAGCGGTTTCCCGACAATCCTTTCTATGAAATGGTTCTGCCGTTTCACAGCAAACAGCCAAATCCGTCAAACCATTCCTCTTATTTCATTTTATACTGCTTTCGGCACAATCTTCGCCGCACGCAGGCGTACAAACAAAAGCTGTCCAACGATATAGTTGAGTCCCACTTTCAATACGTTGAATGGGATCGTCGCCAGGATGATAAATCCATTCAGGTCTTTGATCGCCGGGTTGACCGACGCTACCATGCGGATCACTTCATCCAGCGGCAGGCTCATCGCTTTCGCATATAACGGAAGCGTAATGTTCGCATTGATAAAGCATGCACACGCGGTGCGGATCACGATACTGAGCAGAAGTGCTTCTACAGCTGCCTTACGGTTAGCGCCCAGCTTCTGATAGAGGAACCACAGCGGCCATACGAACAGGAACGCCGCAATCAGGTTGGCCAGCTCACCGACGTACATCGTGTTAGTTCCGACAGTAATCAGCTTGATTAACAGCTTGATGACTTCTACACAGATACCGGATACCGGTCCCATCAGAAACACGGCAATCACAGACGGTACATCACTGAAATCCACCTTATAAAACGGCGGCATCATCGGAACCGAAAATTCCAATGACATCAGCACGCCAGCAACCGCTGCCAGCATCGCCGTATAAATCAATTTTTGAATACTCCATTTTCCTGTCTTCATCTTAAATCTCCTTTCGGTTTTAAAACTCATTTCTCCGAAGGAGGAGTATGAATCAAGTGCCGGACTAGCTGCATTTGTAAAACTAAAAAAATCCCAGGTTGTTCGGGACCTGGGATAATAAATCGCAACTTAGCCGATGTACACCAGCCTGCTTACGCTCAAGCGGTACACTCTCTGACTCCTGCCTCTTCTCTCATCCAGACTATACTGTCGGTTTCGGAATCTCACCGAATCGGCCGCCATCGCGGTTCGCGGACTATACCGCCGGTAGGGAATTTCGCCCTGCCCCGAAGAAATCATGGTAATTACTCCGTCTTCATACATATAAACATATGAATCTGCGGGGCAATTATCTCACCCGTTCATGGTATCATATACAAACGAGAATTTCAATATTTTTTTAACAATCTTTCTTTTCGTTTTTCCCATCTACGGCATCGCCGCCCCGGCATCCAGCATACCGCCGGTTGCCACCTTGCCGGACAGACTCTCAATCGGTCGCGCCGACTGCAGAATACGGTTTCTCACATCCATAAGCGACAGGGACGCATCGTAGGAGTACAGCATCGCCGCCGTTCCGGTCACCATCGGCGCCGCCATCGATGTGCCGCTCATGTAGGCATAGTCATTGCCCGTGATCGTGCTCAGGATATAATTGCCCGGCGCTGCCAGATCCACGCTTCTTACCCCGTAATTGGACGCACGGTCGAGCTGACCGTCAAAGCGCAGGTTTGCCACGGAAATGATATTGTCCAGTTCAAAGCTTGCCGGGTACATCGGCTGCTCATCGATGCTGTAGCCATTGCCGGAGGCGTCGCCGTTTCCAGCCGCCACAATAAACAGCATCCCCGAATCCTTGATCGCCTGATACAGCTCCTCGCTATATTTCATCGTGCCAAAGCTCAGATTGCAGATCGACGCGCCATTCGCCTGCGCATACCGGATCGCCTTAACCACGTTGCTGACGGTTCCGACACCGGACGATGTTCCAAGCGTCTTGATCACCATGATCTTCACATACGCCGGATCGCAGATTCCAACCGTTCCGACTCCATTTCTCGCCGCCGCGATCGTGCCCGCCGAGTGGGTACCATGATTGTCATCCGTCCCGGTAAATACCTGGGCATTATTATCATAGAAATTCCAGCCGTAAACGTCATCGATATAACCATTTCCGTCATTGTCAATGCCATCGCCCGGAATTTCCCCCGTATTCGTCCAGATCGAACCGCTAAGCTCCGGGTGAGTTATGTCAACCCCTGTATCAATCAGCGCCACAATCACCTGACGTTTTCCACTTTTCGCGTCATATTTCTTCCATGCCGGGACAATATTCATATCGATCCCTTCCAGAGAACGAACCGTTCCATCTGCTGAGAGCGCCGGGCTGCCGGTAATCGCCCCAATCGCTGCATCCACTGCCGCCGTATGGCTCGGCACCAGACGCAGTTCACCTGTATTTAAAAAAGCCCACTGATAGGAGGCATAGGAATCCGCATAGGGAACCGACTCCCGTGACGGACCCGCCGCATATGCCGGAAGCGCCGCGCTCCCTGCCATCATGGCAGCACACAGGGCGGCTGCCAGCCCTCTAAAAAGTTTCTTTTTCAACTTGCTTTATCCTCTTTCAATTCCGTTCTTACAGTTCGCGCGCTGCCGCAACCACAGTCTCCGCTTCCTTTGCCGGTTCTTTTCTGACATTCTGCCGTTTTACCGATTTTACCACTTTCCCGGCTTTTTTGCCATCCTTTTCGGATGCCGGACCGGAAATTGGCTTAAAGCCGCGAAATACCAGAATACTCCGCGGCGGAACCATATACTGGCGAAGCTCTTCCTGCGGCTCCTGCCCTGCCTCCAGGCTATCCGGCGGACAGATTCCGTTATTGTCTGCGTCGTCTGTGTTGATGCACAGAGTCCACTGCATTCCCTTCGGAAGCTTCGGAAGATCAAATTCATGCGGCTCCCAGTGCATATTGTAGGCGACAAAGAAATAGTCATCGCTGGTGCCGTCCGCTCTTCGCCCGTACTCGCCGCAGTAGAGAATGCCGAGCTGGCGGCGGAAATTTTCAAACTCCGGGCACCATGTTTTGACGCCGTGGTAGGAAACATCCGGGTGTCCGCAGACGAGGTAATCAATATTTTTCGGCTCCACCGGCAGATGGAACACTGGATGCGCTTTGCGGAACGCTATCATATATTTTACAAATTCGTAAATATCCCGGTTCGTCTCCAGCTGATGCCAGTTGAGCCAGGAAATCTCATTGTCCTGACAGTAAGCATTATTGTTGCCGTTCTGGGAATTGCCGAACTCATCGCCCGCTAAAAACATCGGCGTTCCCTGGCTCAGAAAGAGCAGCAAAAATGCGTTGCGGAGCTGTTTTTTCCGCATCTGCACAATCTTCTTTTTCCGCGTCGTGCCCTCGACGCCGCAATTCCACGTATAATTATAATCGCTTCCATCCCGGTTATTCTCCCCGTTCGCTTCGTTGTGCTTCTGCTCACAGGAAACCATATCCATCATCGTAAAGCCATTTGTCGCCGCCATATAGTTGATCACGCCATACGCGTCCGGATTCCGGCGTGTCTGGTAAATGAGACGGCCGACCTGATCCTCATCGCCCTTTAATACCCGGCGCATATCGATCAAAAATCCTTCATTGTACTCGCCCAGATGCCAGCGGCGCTCCCGCAGCTTCGGTGCCGCTGCCGTTTTTGGCACACGCACGCCATCCCAGGAACCAGCTAATAGCTTCGTATCGGCTAACAGCGGATCCGACGCCAGCAGTTCGGCCGGCGCAAACCCGGACAGGTGCACGCCATCCACATGATACTCGTAAACCCAGAAACGAACCGCCTCCTGCGCCAGTGCCGCGCTCTCCTCGCCGGTAAAATAAAGCTCAACCAGCACTTCAATATCATTTTTATGAAATTCTTTCACCAGATCCTTAAATTCCCGCTCCGGTTCTTTCTCTTTCCCGGATGTGTACGAAGCTTTTGGCGCAAACAGGTATCCCGCCCCATAGCCCCAGTAATTGAGCCGTCCGGTCGGTGTCCCGGTCGCATACGGATTCCCGTCTGCCCCATCCTCCATCATCACTTCCTGAAATTCATTCGGCATCATTAATTCAACTGCTGTGATACCCAATTCCTTTAAATAGGGAATTTTCTCCGTCAGCGCACGGAACGTTCCCCGCTCCCCGGTGCCGGAAGAAGTATGACGGGTAAATCCGCGCACATGCAGCCGGTACAGGATCGTCTCATCATACGGATGTTTCAGCGGCTGATCCATTTCCCAGTCATACGTTTCTTCCGGGAAACGGCAGCGCACCGGACGGAGCGCCGCTTTTAGATCGCCCCAGCGCTCATGTCCTGTATAGATGCGCCCGCACGGATCCGGCAGCTCCCCCTGCTCAGTCTCGATCGTGTATTCCAGTCCCGAAAAATCATCGCCCGCAAGCTCCATCATCCAGAGATCCCCCACCCGTTCTTCCGGGGAAAATGGGATCCGAACACCCTGTTTTTTACCTGTCTCATAAATTGCCAGATGGCAGAATGTCCCCGGTGCCTCGACGCACAAGTGCATTCCCGTCTCTGTCCGCTTGATTCCCGGTGTAAAATCAGGGGTTCTTATCTTCTGTCTCACGATTTTTTCTGCTTTCACCTGTATCCCCTCCACGTTTTCATACGGCACTTTCGGTTCCAAAAGTGCCTATTTGTGAGCAGCCGCCTGCGCCTGTTACAGTCCACACATATGTAGACTGTAACAGGATTTTGCCGATGCTTCGCATTCCAAATCGGCAAAATCCGCCACCTCCACGTTTTCATACGGCACTTTCGGTTCCAAAAGTGCCTACTTGTGAGCAGCTGCCTGCGCTTCTATTTTCTCCGCCAGATCGTTCAGATACATCCAGCGGTCCATCTTTTCTTCCAAAAGAGCTTCTTTTTCCTCTTTTTCCTTTATGATGCCGTTCAGAGCCGTATAATCGCGGGCAGAGTCCTGCATCTGCTGCTCCAGATCCGCGATTGCCTCTTCCAGCGCCGCGATATCATCCTCGATCGTCTCCCACTCTTTCTGCTCCATATAGCTGAATTTGAGCTTTTTCTCGCGCTGGCGACCGCGGTTTTTATCCTTTGCCGTCTCCGCTGCATCTGACGTTCCCGCACCAGAAGCGCCTCCGGTCTTCTGGCCTCTGCCGTGTTCCTGACCGGATTCCTCCATCTCTGCCGCTATGCGTTCCCCACAGGCTGCCTGATAGTCGGTATAGCCGCCCTCATACTGACGGATCGCGCCGCCGCCCTCAAAGGCGAAGATCCGGCGCACTACGCGGTCAAGGAAATACCGGTCATGCGATACCGTAATCACGATCCCCTGGAAATGATCAAGATAATCCTCCAGAATCGTCAGCGTGCCGATATCCAGGTCGTTGGTCGGCTCGTCGAGCAGAAGGACGTTTGGCGCGCCCATCAGGATATGGAGCAAATAGAGTCTGCGCCGCTCGCCGCCCGATAGCTTGCCAATCAGCGTGTACTGCATATGGGACGGGAACAGGAACCGTTCCAACATCTGGGATGCCGATACCAGCCCGTCCGCCGTCCGCACGTACTCTGCCACATTTTTAATGTAGTCGATCACGCGCATCGACTGATCCATATCTTCGTTTTCCTGTGAAAAATAACCCATTTTTACGGTCTGGCCGATGATCGTCTCGCCCGAATCCGGTTTCACCCAGCCGGTAATCATCTTCATCAGCGTTGATTTGCCGCTGCCGTTCGGTCCGATGATGCCGATGCGGTCATCCTTCAAGAAGATATAGGAAAAATCATCGATCAGGAGGCGGTCACCATACGCCTTATGAAGATGGTGTGCCTCGACCGTGGTTCGTCCGAGACGGCTGGAAATCGAGCTCATCTCCACATTTCCATCTACTTTCGGCGCTTCCACCGCACTCAACGCCTCGAAGCGCTGAATACGCCCTTTCTGCTTCGTGCTGCGTGCCTGTGCGCCGCGCCGGATCCACGCCAGCTCCGTCCGCAGGATATTCTGGCGTTTCTGCTCCGAGCTCACCGCCATCGCCTCGCGCTCTGCCTTTAATTCCAGATAGCCCTCATAGCCGGACTGATAACTGTACAGCTTTCCCTTGTCCAGTTCGACGATGCGGTTCGTCACGTTATCAAGGAAATACCGGTCGTGCGTGATCATCAGAAGCGCGCCGCGGAATTTTTTCAGGTACTCTTCCAGCCAGTCCGCCATCGCACTGTCCAGATGGTTCGTCGGCTCGTCTAAAATCAACAGATCCGCCGTCGATAACAGCACCGCTGCGAGGGCAACGCGCTTTCTCTGTCCGCCCGAAAGTGTCTCCACCTTGGCACTATAATCGGTGATTCCAAGCTTATTCAGCATGGATTTCGCATCGCCCTCGAGATCCCAGGCGTGCTCATGCGCCATATTTTCCCGGATCACGCAGTCTAAGACGGTCCGTCCCGCTTCAAACTCCGGATTCTGAGGCAGATAACGGATATAGAGATTTCGTCCCTTTACTACCGTACCCTCATCCGGCTCTTCCAGACCGGCTACAATCTTTAGAAGAGTAGATTTTCCGGTTCCGTTGATGCCGATGAGACCAATCTTATCACCTTCACCGATGGAAAATGCCACGTCATCAAAAAGCAGCCGTTCCGTATATGATTTTTTCAGATGTTCTGCTGTCAGTAAATTCATGTCTCATCCCGATCCTTTATCTGTAATTCTACCGGGCAGTGATCCGAACCCAGTATCTCCGTATGAATCTGTGTGCCCGCCAGCCGGTCCTTCAGGCTCTTGGAAACACAGAAATAATCAATCCGCCACCCAGCATTCTTCTCGCGCGCCTTAAACCGGTACGACCACCAGGAATAAACGCCCTCTTTATCCGGGTAAAAATAGCGGTACGTGTCGATATATCCAGAGTCCAGAAGCTCCGTAAACTTGCTTCTCTCCTCATCCGTAAATCCGGCATTTTTCCGGTTCGTCTTTGGATTTTTCAGGTCAATCTCCGTGTGTGCCACATTCAGATCCCCACAGAAAATAACCGGCTTTTTCTCCTCCAGCTTCTTCAAAAACTGGCGGAAATCATCCTCCCACTGCATCCGGTACGGAAGTCTCGCCAACTCATTCTGGGAGTTCGGCGTATAGCAGGTCACCACATAATAATCCGGGTACTCCGCCGTAATGACGCGCCCTTCATGATCGTGCTTCTCAATGCCAAGACCGTAGCTCACGCTAATCGGCTCCTCCTTCGAAAATAACGCCGTTCCTGAATATCCCTTCTTCTCCGCATAGCTCCAATACTGATAATACCCCGGAAGCTCCAGATCAATCTGCCCTTCCTGCAGCTTACTCTCCTGAATACAGAAAATATCCGCATCCAGCTCATGGAATACATCCAGAAATCCCTTTCCCACACACGCCCGCAAGCCGTTTACGTTCCAGGAAATCATTTTTTTCATTCTATCTCTCCTTTTTATCAAATAAGGTTTTTCCGATACATAAAAAGACAGCAGGCAGGTGGCAGACGCTCCGAAACTGGTCTGTGGATGCAGAGCAGGCTTTCGCCTATCAGTTGTACGCATCTTGAACACGCTTGTCCGAATGGGGCGGACGCAAGTCCGACACAGACGAACAAGTGTAGTGAAAGCAAGCGAACAACGATAGTGCGAAGAGCCAGCGGCGCATTCACAGACCTGTTTCGGGGCGGCTGCTGCCTGCCCCACCTCTCTCATTTTTATAAATCTACGTGTAAATCCTGATGTTTAATCCCATGTTTCTCCACATATCCCGTCAGCATCAGGGTCAGCGCACCATCACCCGTTACGTTGCAGGCAGTACCAAAACTGTCCTGAAGCGCAAAGATCGTCAACATCAGCGCCGTTCCAGTCGCATCGAAACCGAGGACACCGGTGATCAGTCCCAGGGATGCCATAACCGTACCGCCCGGAACACCCGGTGCACCTACGGCAAATACACCTAAAAGAACACAGAACAGAACCATCGTCATCATATCCGGGAGGGCGCCGTACAAAATCTTGGATACCGTCATGACAAAGAATACCTCGGTCAGAACCGAACCGCACAGATGGATATTCGCAAACAGCGGAATACCGAAATCAACCATATCGTCACGAAGCGGCTCTGCCTTTTTGGCACAGCTGAGCGCCACTGCCAGGGTCGCCGCAGAAGACATCGTACCGACTGCCGTCAGATATGCCGGACCATAATGCTTGATAACGCCTCTCGGGTCACGGCCAGAGTAAATACCAGCCAGTGTATACAGCAGCGCCATCCAGATATAGTGGCCTGCCATAACAATCAGGATAACCGAAATGAAGATCGGCGCCTGTTTTGTGATGGTTCCCTCATATGCCAGGGAACAGAACGTAAATGCGATGTAAACCGGAAGAATCGGAATGACAATCTTCTGTACAATCTCCAGAACGATCTTCTGGAACTCGTCTAAGAGTTTCGTTACCGTCACCGCCTTGGTCCAGGTCGCTGCCAGACCCATCATAACGGAAAATACCAGCGCACTCATGACGCCCATGATCGGCGGAACGTCCAATTTAAAGACAACCTCCGGCAGACTGCGCAGTCCATCGACTGCCGACTGAATCGACATATGCGGAATCAGCGTATATCCGGCTGCCATCGAAAACAGCGCCGCGCCAAGAGACGATGTATACGCCAGAATCAGCGCTACTCCAAGCAATCTGGAGGCATTCTTTCCAAGCTTCGTGATCGACGGGGCAATAAAGCCGATGACGATCAGCGGTACACAGAACGAAATAATCTGCCCAAAAATATAATTCAGCGTCACAACGAGATTCATAAAACTTTCATTTGCTATAAGACCGGCAATAATACCGATCGCTACACCCAGCACCAGCCGAAACGGCAGGCTTTTCATCAACTTGCTCATACCCATTTTTCCTTCCTAATACCTATCTCTTCATTCTTACTCTTCCCAAAGTTTTTTCGGATACAGACCGCTGTCCTTCATCCCCTGGATCGCGTCTGTCACCATCTTCTTATCTTCCTTGTAGGTCACGCCATACCAGCGATCCACGCTCTTTAACACAGTCACCTCGGCTTTCCCCTCTTTCAAAAGTTCATCCACCACAAACGGAAGGAAATACTCACATTTGAGTGGATTTACCGACAGGTTTTTCTCCAAAAATGGAACAAAGCGCGCCTTTAACTCCTTTAAGATGCTGGAAGTAAAGCCCCAGAGGTTCATCGATACAAGCGTATCCTCCCCCAGCTGCTCCCAGGTTGCGCCGTCATCCTCGGTATATTCCGCCTGATCGCCGTGCTTCTCGATGCGCGTTCTCTCGTGGATATCCGCCAGATGTCCATCCGCATCCACTGTACAGACGCCGCGCGCCACATGGCCGTTTTCCGTCAATGTGTTGTAGAGATGATAGGCAACCATCGCATACTGATATTTGTCATCATCGCCGCAGGATGCCAGACGATCGTAGATCGCCTTGAACGCCGATTTTCCATAGTAATCATCCGCGTTGATCACCGCAAACGGTCCGTCGATCACCTCGCTGCAGCAGAGAATCGCATGACCGGTTCCCCACGGTTTGACGCGTCCCTCCGGAACCTCAAACCCATCCGGAAGACGGTCATTTTCCTGATACACATACTCCACCTGCACGTGCTTTTCCATGCGGTTTCCAATATGTTCCTTAAACTCTTTCTCAATCGATTTCTTGATAATAAATACGACCTTTTCGAATCCAGCCTCGACTGCGTCGAAGATCGAAAAATCGATGATCAGATCTCCTTCCCGATCGACCGGATCAATCTGCTTCAAGCCGCCGTACCGGCTGCCCATACCAGCCGCCATGATCACCAGAACTGGCTTCTGACTCATGAAAATTGTCCTCGCTTTCTGTTTCTTATCCACAATCCTGCCGTTTTCATTCAAAGCAGAATTGCCTGTTTCCTTTTATTTTAAACTAATTCGGGCAGACTGTAAACAGTAAAACAAAAACCCGGCTGCCGTTTTATTCCATAGAGCGGATATTCTTTTTTGTTTACATTTTTATAAATGTATTTTTTGCTGTTTCTACACCAGTTAATTGTATCTTTTAGTTCTGCGCATACTTGTATGATAGATTGTTTTCACAAATATTTGATGTATGCGGGAGGTGCTTTAAATGATTGCTGCTGGTGACCGGCTCCGTGATTTACGGGAGGACAAAGGAAAAACGCAGGCGGAAATTTCCAGTCTGCTGGGTACAACTCAGCAAATCTATTCCCGCTATGAAACAAACCGGACAGATCTGCCTCTTCGGCATCTGATAAAACTGGCGGATTATTATCAGGTCAGCGCTGATTATATTCTCGGTCGAACCTCCTACCCGAAGAATCCGCCCGAAATGGCGAAACCATTTCTTAAAAATGTCACCTATGGAGAGGTCAATGGACGTATCTCATCCTTCCAGACTTCCACGAAAAAGCAGTTGATCGAATACATCAATTACCTGGTTTATCTGGAATCACGCCATAAGAAGGATTGATCGCAGTGAACAGGACATTAATACCATAGGTGTGCAAAAGACAGCTCCAGGCATCGCTCACATGCAGCGTCTGGGGCTGTCTTTTATCTTTCAGACTTTTGTCTAAATCACTTTGATTCCAGCTCTTAGTCGTCCTCTTCCTCACTATCCGTAACAGTAAATACCTGACGTTTTCTCGCCATCTCATCGTTTGCCAGATACTCATCGTAAGTAGTAATCTTATCGATCAGCTTGCCGTTTACGATTTCCATGATACGGTTTGCGGTCGTCTCAACGATCTGGTGGTCACGGGAGGAGAATAACAGCACGCCCGGGAACTTGATCATACCGTTGTTCAGAGCGGTAATGGACTCCATATCCAGATGGTCGGTCGGCTCGTCCAGAATCAGGACATTGGAACCGGAGATCATCATCTTAGAAAGCATGCAGCGCACCTTCTCACCACCAGAAAGAACGCGGACCTTCTTCACGCCGTCCTCACCGGCAAACAGCATACGTCCTAAGAATCCGCGGACATAGGTCACATCCTTAACCGGAGAGTACTGGGTCAGCCAGTCTACGATCGTGTCGTCGTTATCGAACTCTTTCGAATTGTCCTTCGGGAAATATGCCTGACTGGTGGTCAGACCCCATTTATAGGATCCCTCATCCGGCTCCATCTCGCCGGAAAGAATCTTGAAGAGAACGGTCTTTGCCTGCTCGTTCGGTCCTACAAATGCTACCTTGTCCTCGCGTCCGAGAATGAAGGAAATATTATCAAGAACCTTCACACCATCGATAGTCTTAGACAGGTTCTCTACGCTTAATACCTCATTACCGATCTCACGTTCCGGACGGAAGTCGATATACGGGTACTTACGGCTGGACGGTTTGATCTCATCTAACTCAATCTTCTCCAGAGCACGTTTTCTGGAGGTTGCCTGCTTAGACTTGGAAGCATTGGCAGAAAATCGCTGGATGAACTCCTGCAGCTCCTTGATCTTCTCTTCCTTCTTCTTGTTGGCTTCCTTCATCTGCTTGATCATCAGCTGGCTGGACTCGTACCAGAAATCGTAGTTTCCGGCATAGAGCTGAATCTTGCCATAGTCGATATCTGCGATCTGGGTGCAGACTTTATTTAAGAAGTAACGGTCATGGGATACCACGATAACCGTATTCTCAAAGTTGATCAAGAACTCCTCGAGCCATGCGATCGCATCGAGATCCAAGTGGTTTGTCGGCTCGTCGAGAAGCAGGATGTCCGGGTTTCCGAACAGTGCCTGTGCCAGAAGAACTTTGACCTTCTGGGCACCGGTCAGATCTGCCATCTGTTTGTAGTGGAGATCCGTCTCGATTCCCAGACCATTTAAAAGGTTCGCCGCGTCGGACTCTGCCTCCCAGCCGTTCATCGTGGCGAACTCGCCCTCCAGCTCGGCAGCCTTGACGCCGTCCTCCTCGGAGAAGTCTTCCTTCATGTAGATAGCTTCCTTCTCTTTCATGATCTCGTAGAGTCTCGCATTTCCCATAATAACGGTATCAAGTACCGGATATGCGTCATATTTAAAGTGATCCTGCTGTAAGAATGAAAGTCTCTGTCCCGGTGTGATGATAACCTCACCATTGGTCGGTTCCAGCTGTCCGGACAGGATTCGTAAAAAGGTAGACTTTCCGGCACCGTTGGCACCGATGAGTCCGTAGCAGTTTCCCTCAATAAATTTAATGCTTACGTCCTCAAATAACGCCTTCTTTCCTACTCGCAGTGTTACATTGCTTGTACTAATCATGGCAATTTCCTTTCATACTGTTCAAATCGTTCATACTCCCCAGGTGCATCTTTGCCCCGGGCGGGTGCAATCCATGTATATTTTACAGGTTTTTCCCGAATTTGCAAGCATTTTACGGGTTTTTATTCCCATCCGACAAAAACCAAGTTACTGTTCACGCATACGTGCCCAGTAACGGAATTTGCCGTGGCTTCGCATTTAAATACGCCAAAAACTAAAATCTTCCGAACGTATCCACCAGCCAGGACAAATAATCTGCCCGCTCATCCGTAAACTGCCCCGGAACCAGACGCCAGCGCCAGTTTTCCCCGAGGGTTCCCGGCGTATTCATGCGCGCCCAGTTATCGAGCTTCAACACATCCTGCATCTGGAAAATGGCAACGCTCGCGACTGAACCGTATGCCGCGCGGAACACGCGGTCTACCACCTCACTCTGGTGTGCTGCACCGAGGTAATCGGCAATGTACTGAAGCTCCCACCACTGACGTTTTTCCGGTTTGAAATACCCCGCCAGCGTCTCATTGTCGTGCGTTCCACCGTAGACTACGGAGTTCGGGTCATAGCAGTGCGGCAGATGCTCGTTGAAACGGTCGCCACTGAACGCAAACTCAATGATCTTCATGCCCGGATAGCCCGTCTCTGCCAGCAGATCCTTGACCTCCTGACAGAAGACACCAAGATCCTCCGCGATGATCTTCGTCTCGCCTGCCGCCTCGTCAAGTGCGTCGGTCAGCTTTTTGCCCGGACCTTTCTCCCACTCGCCGTCTTTCGCAGTCACAGCGCCATACGGGATTGCATAATACTGCACCACGCCGATGAAATGGTCGATCCGCACCGCATCGTAGAGCTTCGCGGACGCTTTCATCCGGCTTCGCCACCAGGCGAAATCGGTTTGTTTCATTTTCTCCCAGTCGTAAAGCGGGTTGCCCCAGAGCTGTCCATCCTCTGAAAATGCATCCGGCGGCACACCCGATACCTTGAGCGGCGTCAGATTTTCCTCGTCGAGCTGGAACAGCTCCGGGTGGCTCCAGACATCCGCGCTGTCGAGCGCCACGTAAATCGGAATATCACCGACGATCTGAAGTTCTTTTTCTTTTGCATACTGTTTTAATTTTTTCCACTGTTCAAAAAACTTAAACTGTAAGAACTTCCAGTAATTTATTTCTTCTGCCAGCTCTTCGCGCATGCCGAAAGCGCCTCCGGACGGCGGAACCGGATGTCCTCGTCCCAGTCCATCCAGCCTTTTCCTTCATATTTACCCTTGACTGCCATATAGAGCGCATAGTCGTCCAGCCATTCTTCATTTTCTTCCAGAAATGCCTGATATTCCTCACTTTCCTTATGGCTGCTCCGCTCATACGCCTTGCGCAGAAGCGGAAAACGGTAATAATACAGCGCGTCATATTTGACCTGATCCTGCTTGTCGCACCACCAGCAGGCGTCTATCTCATCCTGGGTCAGAAGTTTCTCGTCTTTCAGCGTATCCAGATCAATAAAATACGGATTTCCCGCAAATGCAGAGTAGGACTGGTACGGGCTGTCCCCGTAGCAGGTCGGTCCCATCGGAAGCACCTGCCAGTACGTCTGGCGTCCGCGTTTTAACTGATCAATAAACTCATACGCCGCCCGTCCGAACGTACCGATTCCATACGGCGACGGCAGGCTGAAAATCGGCATCAGTACGCCTGCGCCGCGTTTTAACATTGTCTTCATCGCTTCGTTTCCTCCTATTCTGCCCGATATACTGTCTCACCGCTGCAGATGGTATAGTGAACCTTTCCATAGAGCTTCACTCCCACAAACGGGGAGTTAGACGCCTTGGAATGGAATTTTTCTACGGTATATGGTGTCTGGTCGTCAAAAAGAACCAGATCCGCCGCGCCGCCCTCGCGGATGCGTCCCGCCTCCTTCATCCGGTACAGCTTCGCCGGATTCAGGCACATTTTCTCAAACAGAGTCAGATAATCAATGTGACCAGCTTTTACCAGCCTGGTAACCGCCAATGGCAGGGAGGTTTCCAGCCCGATGATGCCGCTCGGTGCCTCGGTCAGCGGTTTTTCCTTCTCCTCGGCGCTGTGCGGTGCATGATCCGTCGCAATCATATCAATCGTGCCGTCCTTGATTGCTTCAATCAACGCCTCGCGATCCGCAGCACTCCGCAGCGGCGGATTCATTTTCGCCAGTGTTCCGTACTCCAGAACCGCCGTCTCGTCCAGTGTAAAATGATGCGGTGTCACCTCCGCCCAGACATGCGCGCCCAGCTTTTTCGCCAGCCCGACCATCTGCACCGCATTACGGGAACTGATGTGCTGGATATCCACATCTGCGCCCGTGTGAAGCGCGATCATGCAGTCGCGCGCCACCATCGAATCCTCCGCCAGCGCCGGGGAACCACCGATTCCCAGCTGCTCGGACACCGGACCGCGGTTGATGCCGTTGTTGAAAATAAATGCCGGATCCTCCTCATGGAAGCTGAGCGGCACATTGAGACGTTTCGCCGTCTCCATCGCCTCTTTGACCAATTTTTCGCTCATCAGCGGGATTCCGTCATCCGTAAATCCGATCGCACCCGCCTCTTTGAGGGACTCCATATCGGTCAGTTCTTTTCCTTGAAATCCCTTCGAGACTGCCGCGCAGGTTTCCACGTGGATTCCCGTTTTCGCACCCTTTTCCAGAATATACCGGACAATCTCCGGCGTATCGGCAACCGGTTTCGTGTTTGCCATACAGACCACCGTCGTAAAGCCGCCCGCCTTCGCAGCCGCCGCGCCCGTCTCGATGTCCTCCTTGTAGGTCAGACCCGGATCGCGGAAATGCACGTGGACGTCCACCAGTCCCGGCGCGACGATCAGCCCTTCTGCATCCAGCACCTCGGCATCCGCCGGGATGAACGGTGCGTCAGATGCCTCATCTGATTCTGATTTTGTATCTTTTTTCACGATTTTCTGAATTTTCCCATTTTCAATCCACAAATCTGCCCTTCCGTCGAATCTGCTCTCCGGATCGATGACTCTGCCGTTTTTAATTATTTTTACCATTCTAACCCCTTTTTAACTCATATGTTAAAACGTAACTGTTCAGTACCTTCACAGTCACGTCAAAACATTTTTTCAGACAAACTCAGCCCTTAACTCATCTTCGCCGGCACGATCTCCAGCCAATATCCATCCGGATCGTTAATGAAATAAATACCCATCGCCGGATTTTCAAAACAGATGCATCCCATTTCCTTATGTTTGGCATGTGCCGCCTCCATGTCTTCCGTCTCAAATGCCAGATGGAACTCATTGTCGCCCAGGTTGTAGGAGTCCTTCTCCCAGTCGCGCAGCCAGGTCAGCTCCAGCTGGTAGCCGGTCGTGCCATCGCCCAGATAAACAAGGATAAAGCTTCCGTCTGCCGCCTCCTTGCGGCGTACCTCCTTAAGTCCCAGTGCTTCCTCATAAAATTTCAGTGACTTGTCCAGATCGATGACATTGAAATTGTTGTGTGCAAATGTAAATTTCATCGAATAAACTCCTCTCCTTCCTTGTGAATCTCTACAATCCGATCCCGCCAGCCTTCACTGGATGGATGTTCGATTAATTTTGGTATAATCGTATAATCTTCCCAGAAATGCATCGGGAAAATCCATTTTGCGTCCGCCTGCTCCATAAAACCGGCAGCGCCCAGATAAAACCACTGCTCCTGCCTCGGATCGACCGGGATAAATGCCAGATCCGCCGTGCGCCCGGAAAGCTTTTTCATCTCCTGTTTATAAGAAGCCGCCATATTCCGGTTCCATGCCATATCTTCGCCTTCCCACCACCAGTTATTTAAGTCACCGGCGTGATAAATCTCCTTTCCTTCGCAGGAGAGCCAGAAGGCGACGCCTTCGTCGGTGGAATGGAACGTCTCGACGATAAGGCTTTCTTCAGAAATATTCAGGCAAAATCTTTCTCCTGCCTTTACCAGCCGTATCCTGTCTTTATATCGTTTACGATATTCCTCCGGTATCTTTTTCCCAATCTCTTTTGAGAGAATATAAAAAACATTTTCCCGTTTCTCTCCCAGCTGAAAGATTACCGGAGCATAATGATCGGCATGGAAATGGCTCGCAAAGATAAAGAGGGGCTTCCCTGCCGGAAACTCCGGGAGAGTTCCCTTAAAATAATCAAACAGAATCACGGCATTTTCAAGCTCAACTGAAAACGAGCTGTGATGAATATATGTGATTTTCAAACGAATTAATTCCCTTCTATAATGAAAAAGAATGTGCCTTGGCACATTCTCGCGCCGAGCGCGGTCGCTTGCGACATGTTTCTGCTTCGCGCGAGTGCGCATCATTGGCACGTTAGTGCCTTTTTGTGTAATAGGAAATTTCAAGGAATTTCCTATTACACGAAACAACAGCCAGCCAAAAGTATCCCGCATACGATACTCGCAGCGCTTTCAGCCGGCTGTGCTCTCTTCGCAACCTTTAGTTTCTTTCTTGCTCTGTGCTTTTGCTAAGAATTTCTCATTTTTGATGATGAAACGCTCATGTGTGCCGCCGCCGATGGAACCTTTCGCGTCAAATGCCTCTACCTTAAATACGAGACGTCTGCCGTCTACTTCTACCAGCTCACTCTCGCACCAAACCTGCATGCCGACCGGGGTCGCTGCATTATGGGCAATTTCCAGCTTTGTACCAACGGTTCCCTCACCGTCGTTTAAGTACGGAGCCACGCTCATCCACGCGGTTTTCTCCATCAGTGCAACCATCGCCGGAGTTGCAAACACCGGTAACAGACCGCTTCCCACTGCTGCTGCGGAATTTTCATCCGTAACCATAACTTCCTGTCTTCCCTTGATACCAGCTTCTAACATATTGTCTGCCTCTCTTTCTTTTTTGCGCCAAAATCTGCGCTGTATCAAATTTGTTACTGTTCACGCATACGTGCCCAGTAACAGAATTTGCCGTGGCTTCGCATTTAAATGCGGCAAATTCCTGCTGCCACCATGTTTTCTTACGGCACTTTCGATTCCAAAAGTGCCTACCCGTGTACAGTAACTCAAATTTCTGTAACCGTCCCGTGCTTCCACAGCCGCCATCACTCTTTTAGCGGTATCCGTCTGTATTTCCCCGCCTTACAGCGGTTTGCCGCACTTTGGACAGTACGAAAAATCCTCATCCGTCTCAAATCCACAGGACGGACAGACCTTATGACGGTGTGATGCATCACTTCCCGTCCACGGATTTCCATTTCCATCCTGCCGAAGTGTCAGATCGCTTTCCGTGATCTCGACCTCCTCGCCCCGAAGCAGCCTCTTTCCTACCTCCGGATCCAGCTCATAGACCGCACCGCAGCACGACATTTCTACGAAAAAGCGCCGGTTCCATTTAAAAATCGGGATAAAAAAGAAACTAAAATACATATAGGTCATGTACACCTGATACCGCCCATAAGCGCCGCAGCGCCCGCAGATCACTGTTTTCAGGTACTCCAGCGGCTTCACGCCGGAACTGATGCCACCGATAAAAAACATCCGTCTCCCCTCCTGCCATAGAACAAAGCATGTGCTCTGGCACATTCTCGCGCCGAGCGCGGTTGCTTGCGACATGATTCCTCTTCGCGCGAGTGCGCACATATATACATCATACCTAAGTAGCGCGTCTTTCGCAAGATTTTTTTACGCTCTGATGCAATTCTCTTTCTGATAAAAGGTAACCGTTTGCAGTCAAAGGTCTTCTATGCTATGATACGTCTCATAAGAATTACATGATTTGATACTTTATGATTCAAGGTTTTATAACTTGATATTCCATTGATATAAGCAAAAAATATTTAAAAAAAAGAGGATGCCCTGCCATGAACACACATACAACAAACCTGCCTGCAATCGAAAAGCACAATTTTCCCAACTCCCACATCATCTCCTGCCTGAACCTGAACCTCGCACAGATCGCCGCCTCCGGTCAATGTTTCCGTATGCTTCCGGTTCCGGAAAAACCGGGGATCTGGTCACTCATCAGCGGGACGCACTATCTGGAAATTTCCGGGACGCCGGACGGTTTCTTCTTCGACTGCCCGGACGAAGCGCTTCCTTTTTGGAAACAATACTTCGATCTCGGCACCGATTACGGCTCTTTCATCGCCTCCATCCGCGCAGACGATGCCTACCTCGCGGCGGCGGCAGACGCCGGTTCCGGCATCCGGATTCTCCGTCAGGATCTCTGGGAAATGATGATCACCTTCCTGATCTCCCAGCAGAAAACCATCCCAAAGATCCGCGAAGCCGTCGAGACCCTGGCAAAAAAATACGGTGCGAAGAGAACCGCCGCCCTGTCCGACGGTTCTATCCGCACCTACTATTCTTTTCCCTCGCCCGAAGAACTGGCATCTGCCAGCCTGGACGACCTATTAGCCTTAAAACTCGGCTACCGCGCCAAATACATCCACCGCCTCATCCAGGATGTCCTCGCCGGAACCGTATCCTTAGAATCCCTCGCAGCCCTGCCGCCGGACGAAGCCATGACCGCACTTACCAGCCTCTATGGCATCGGTCCCAAGGTCGCCAACTGCGTCTGCCTCTTCGGACTCCACCACATCGACGCCTTCCCCGTCGATACCTGGATCGAACAGATCCTGACCAAAGAATACCTTCCCAAGCACCCCATCCGCTACCGCCGCCTTCCAAAAAGCCGCCTGTACACTACTATTATCCAGGATTTTTTTGGAAGCTATAAAGGATACGCAGGGGTAATGCAGCAGTATATCTTTTATTATGAGCGCAGCATCCGAAACGGAAAATTCTAAAGATTCAGCAGCGCCAACGCCACCAAAATAATCCCGCATCCCCCAATCTGTCTCCGGCTGATTGGATCCCCGAGCACCAGCACGCTCACAAAACTGACCACCAGGATCGTACCGACACTAAAGCTCGGATACACGATAAACGCCGGCAGTCTCGACACACTCGCCAGCAGCAGCGAGGTTGAAAAATAGTTTGGAAATCCGACTGCCACACCACTCAAAAAGTCCATCTTTCCAATCTTGCGGCGGGTTCTCTGCTGCTCGAGAAATGCCAGAACCACAGTCAGAACCAGTGCGGTCAGGAACGTATAGAACAGAAACAGCGCATCAAACCGCCTCTCGCCGATCCTCTCCGTTACCTTGGACATCCCGTCTGCCATACCGCTGACGACAAATAAAACGAGCAGAAGTCCCGCCGAACCCATCCTCCGTCTGCGTCCGCAGCCGCGGTCCCCCTCGCTGTTGATGACCCAGATCGCCACAATAACCAGCACGATCCCCACCAGCTGGAACAGCGTTGGGATCTCACCTAAAAACAGGATACTCGCCGTGACCGGAATCACGATACCAAGCTTCGCAAATGCCGACGACAGAACTGCCCCATTTTCACGGATGCATTTCTGCATTAGAACCAGATTTCCTGTAAACAAAAATCCATTCACGATTCCCGTAAGAACCGCCGTCCGGCTGCCTGCCGCAAAGATATTTTTATCTGGAAGCAGAACAAACGCCACCACCAGGCAGGTCACATAATTTCCAACCAAAATCCCATATCGGTTATCGCTGAACGTCTCACTGATCCGCAGCGCCAGCGCCAGGGACGCGCTGAAAAGAATCGCAAAAATCAGATAAATCATATCTACTTATAAGAGATCGCCGGTCTCCCGGAATTTCCGGTAATGATGCGTTCTCTTTGCCTCCTCCAGTTTTTTAAGCATGGCCGGAATATCCCCGTTTAAGGTTCCCGCCAGAATCACGTAGTTCGACGCATGGTTCGTCCGGAATACTGTGCCCGGAGAATCCACATTTTTCAGGAAAATTTCCATTTCATCCACAATTTCATCCGGGGTTATCCGCTGGAACCGCCCTTCCACGACATCTGCATACATCGGCGTGCCCTCGTACAGGCGCAGCGTCAGGAAGGATGCGTACTCCGGGTTCATCGCCGTGATGAGCTTCGCACAGGACAAGGCATGTTCCTCCACCTTGCTGCGTCCGCCAAGCCCCGAAATCAGCGTCACTGAGGTCGCGATGCCGCAGCGTTTCAATTTTTGTCCTGCCTCAATGGTCTGTTCCGCCGTCACGCCTTTATTGATATATTTTAAAATCTCATTGTCGCCGGATTCCGCACCCACATAGACGATTCCGAGTCCCGCCTTGCGCAGGCGGATCAGCTCTTCTTCCGATTTTCGCAAAATATCCTGTGCCGTTCCGTAGGAAGCCACCCGCTTCACGCCCGGATACAGGCGGTGGATCGCATCCAGAATCACCAGAAGATCCTCTGTTTTCATAACCAGCGCATCGCCGTCCGCCAAAAATACCTTATCGATATACGGCGCATACGGATTGTGCGAAACCTCCGTCAAATCTGCCAGAATCTCTGTCAGGCTCCGGATCCGGAACTTCTTTTCTTTATACATATTGCAAAAGCCGCAGGTGTTGTGTGCACATCCGATCGTCACCTGAATGATCAGGCTGCGCGCCTCACTCGGCGGTCTGTATACAATTCCCTCGTAGTCCATATGATTCCTCCTTTTTCTGTATCTCCTCTGCCGGACTGCCCGCATCTGCTCCGGCAGTTTCCTCATTTTCTGCATTCTCCGGGTTTTCTATCGTCTCCCCCGGCAACGGGAAATCCACACCCGCTTTCAGCTCCAGCACCGTGTTGTCCGTCCGGGCATCGTGCAGGATCGCCTGCAGCCTTGCCAGCCAGAAATCATTGCCGCTATAACGGATCCAGTACTGATATGCCTCGCTTTTTCTGATCTTTGCCACATCAATCTTCGTGCCCGAACAATAATCACGGTTCATATCGGCATAGAGCCTTGCCATCTCTTCTTTGATATCCTTTGATGCCGACTGCAGCGCCTTAAACGCCTGTTTCGAAATCACATCTACCAGAAACTGATCCGCATAAGCATCAAAATTGAGAAGATTCTCGTCTTCTTCCCCGTAGCGCTGCGCCCAGCCTGCTATGTCTACCTTTTTTGTATGGTAGGACAGACTGCCATCCGCCTGCCAGTTTAGGATACTGTACTGGCACGGCGCCATCGGAAGCGGAGAAGTCACTATCTCCCGGATTCCATATCCGCCCGGTGTGTTCAGATTTGACGTATGCTTCTTGATTCTCTGCAAATGCAGATGCCCGCTCAAATACACCGGAACTCCATATGCTTCCAGAAGCGCGGTCACTTCTTTCGTATTTTCAATCGTGCATTCCTCCGGATAGAGTGTACTCTCATCCAGCAGATTGTGGTGTGAAACCGGAATGACCGTCACACCCTGTTTTTTCGCCTCCTCCAGCTGTGTTTTCATCCACGCAACCGTCTCTTCGCTTAGCTTTCCGCCCGTCTCATGGACCGGTTCACACATGCAGCTGTCCAGCATCATCAGCCAATATTTTTCATCCAGGCGGTAAACATAACTCAGCGAATCCGAAGCCCGGGACACCGCCTGATCATAGCCAAACTTATGGTAAATCTGGTAAAACTCTTCCGAACTTGTTCCCTCTGCCGGAGATACCTGATCATCAAAATACGTTGCCGCCCACGGGTGGTTGATATCATGGTTGCCCGGAATCACCAGCACCGGAATTCCCGCTGCCTGCACCCGCTCTAGCTTCTCTGCAAGCGCTTCATGGTTTGCTTTCTCACCATTCTGGGAGAGATCTCCGCTCAAAACCAGTGCCGATGGATGCGCCGTCCGCACTTCCTCCAGAAATGCCTCCGTGATCTCATCCAGATACGGCACGATCGTCCCATCATTTCCCATCGTATAGGTATCAAACGCCGACTGGAAATCTGTCATCTGCGGGGACTGATAGTGAAGATCCGTCGCCAGCCAGATGGTCGGCGGCATATAAACTGTCTCTTCCTGTGCCTTCTGGGGCTCTTTTTCTCTTTTATACAGCTGTTTCCGGGAAGTCCGGCGCTTTAAAGCCGTTTCTCCATCCGAAGCGTTCTCATCTGCATCATCCTGTATCACTTCCCCGGCGGATGATTCATCCTCCTTCAGATTCCCGGCGGCTCCATTTTTTTCATTCTCCGCCACATCGCCGCCATCTGTCTCAGCTTCCGAAGCTTCCGTCCCGGATGCATGCTTTTTCCCTGCATCCGGCACCAGCCATACAACCAGAAAAAGTGCGAGGACCAGCAGCAGAAGCTGTGCCCCCCGCACCAGAATTGATATCTGTCTTAACTGTTTCATGCCTGCTCCGGTTTCGGCGCATTGCTCTTACCTGTCAGAGTTTCCACACGCAGGCAGAGGACGGTGGTTCTCGCCGCCACCTCCGGAGCAAACTCATACGGTCCGCCCTCCGGGTCATACTGCTGCATGATCCGTGTCAGTGCCTCTCCTTTCTCCCCAGGATCAGCTACACGGGATAACCGTCCAGTGCCGCAGACACTCTCATAAATCATCGTGCTTCTGCATGCCGGTTCCAGAATCTTTATCTCTTTTTCATTCTGCACACAGAATGCCACCCGGTTGTCGCGCTCCATATGCTCAATCTTCGTTCCCACCGGAGCGCCGTGGAAATACAGCACCGGCGTCTCCTGGTCTTCGTTCCACACAAAACCATAATTTAACGGGATCACATACGGGTATTCATCCCCGGAAAAGGCGAGACTACACACCCGGCAGTGTTCCAAAATGGCTTTCTGCCCGTCTTTCGACTCAATCGCACGTTCTCCTCTTCGCATTATTTATCCCCCTTCTTATCCGAACCTTTCTTCTCCTGATTCTCTTTCTCCCGTTGCTCCCGTACCTTCTGGAACGCCTCGTCGCCGACTGCCACGCGGATAAACTCCTCCATTGCTTTCGTGAGGTACTTATTTCTCTTCTTGTACAAATAAACGTAACGGACCGCCAGCTCTTCATTCATCTTGTAAAAGCACAGCGGCACTTCATATGGAAGATTGACGATCAGGCCATCCGGGATGAAGGTCGCGCCCACGCCCCGTCCTGCCATGTTGAACGCAGAGACAACCTGGTCCGGTTTCATGATAATATTCGGCGAATAATTCTGGCGGCTGCACATCTTCATGCTGCGCTTGTAAATGCTGTTTTCCTCTTTGACGAAGATAAACGGAGTACTCTTTAAGAGCGGCAGCGGCAGTACCGGGAACTCCGCCTGACTGTGGCGTCCTGCCCGGATATCTTCCGCGGTAAGCTGATACTGGGTCAGCTCCTCATTGATCGAAAAACTCTTCGGAACAGCCAGAATAATTCTCTCCGTGCTATAATAATACTTTTCATAATTTTTGTCATCCAGTTCCGAGTTATCGATCAGAAGATCCAGTTCCTCGGCAACCAGCTTATCGGTCAGCTGTGTGGTCGTGCCCTCCTGCAGATCAATCTTGATCTGCGGATACCGATGGGAAAACTCGCTCAACACGCCCGGAAGTACAAACGAGGTAAAAAAGATCGTTCCGCCAACCGACAGCTTGCCCGCCAGAAGCCCATTTAAGTTATTCAGTTGATTGAGCGTGTTCTGTTCCAGCGCAAACAGCTTTTCGATCGCGTCGATATAAACTTCACCGCCCGGCGTCAGTCCGATCGGAGAGGTGCTCCGGTCAAAAATCGGAGTTCCTATCTTTTTCTCCACCTTCTTGATCGCCGTGCTTAACGCCGGCTGCGTAATATACAGTTTCTGCGCCGCCTTCGAAAAACTCTTTTCCTCGTAGACCGCGTATACATACTCTTTTCCGTCGAACATGTTTCCTCCTATGTACCCTGCTTTTTCTCATCGCTGCATCCTGCGGGATATTTCATCCCGAAACTTCCCGCCCGTGAACATTCTCATTCCGTTCCATTCTTTCCCCTTTATCTACAGGGTTTCCGGCACTTTTGTCCACTTATGATTCTATAACAAAAAATTTATAATAATTATTTTCTTATTTATATTTGATTATATACGATGAATGATATATAATCAAGTTAAAGATAAGGAACAAGAGAAAATAATTCATCTTCTTATCTTTCTGGCATAGCCAACCACCCCGATTTTCCCCAAAATCGGTTCCCATATATTGATTATTCCTCATGAGCACGCACTGCAGAACCCTCGTTCCCCAACCAACCCGCAGTTGCGTGCTTATTTGTATGTAATTTTTCCCCCGTCCAGCTCAGCTCTATCAGCTCGTCCCCATCATATGACAATTTCAATGAAAAAAACGTATCCCTTTCAATCAGAAGCTTCAAAAAGATCCGATCGCCGTCCCAGAGCCGCAGAGCCGGCACATCCTTTTTCGCCACCCAGGCAAGCTCGCCCTCGTCACATTCGCGAAGCGTTCCCTCAAATCCATCCGCCGTGTACAGACACATATATTCCGTCGGCCAGCCTTTCGCGATAAACGTCACGATTCCACGGAAGCGCCAGGAAGTCAGAGTCAGCCCTGTCTCCTCCTTCACTTCGCGCAGCAGGCAGTCCTCCGGGCTTTCATTCTCCTCAAAATGTCCGCCGACGCCAATCCATTTTCCTTCATTCACATCCTGTTTCTTCTTGATGCGGTGCAGCATCAGATATGAATCGTCTTTTTCAATGTAGCAGAGCGTTGTCAGCGGCGAACGCTGTTTTTTTGTCTCTCCCATGCCTCCTGGTACCTCCATTTTTATTTAATGTACGCTCGGAATCTTCAGATGCCCGTAGTCCTTCGCCTCGTCCTCCAGGATATTCTGCAGAAAATCGCTCAGTTCGCTGACATAGCCGATCTTGTTCCAATCTTCCAGCACCGGATTTTCCTTTGCGGCTTCCTCGATCTGATACATCCGTCCTTCATAATAATTCACGCACAGATCCGCGTAGTACGAAGCCATTTCCCGTTTCTTCTCGTCCGTAAAAAATGCATGGCGATCCTCAATATGGCGATTCAGATCCCGAATTGCATCGCGGATTGCCGCCCGACGCAGGATCGACTCCGAATAAGCCGTAAAATCTGCCAGATCACGGTTATGGTACGAGTGGCGTATCGCCCAGCCGTCCACATCGACTGATTTCGCATCATACTGGTAGGTCCCGTCGTTCCAGATGCGGACAATCCCGTAATGGCACGGAGCCATCACCATGGAACCCGTCACAATCTCATAGATGCCCGTGTCCTCGTCTTCCTTATAATGCTGGATATGCAGATGTCCGCTCAAGTGCAGGCGCACGCCATGATCCGACAGCATCCGCACCAGTTCCTCGTTGTGCTCGATCGTACAGTTGTCATAAAAGGCCCGGCTCACTCCGCTCTCATCCAGCAGGTTATGATGGCTGACGGATATCACGCGGGCGCCTTCCCGCTCCGCCTCTTCCAGAATCGGCTCCATCCACTCATACGTTTCCCGGCGGATCATGCCGCCGACCTCATTTTTCGGTTCATACTGACAGGAATCCAGCATCAGCAACCAGTTTGCACTGTCTATCTTATAAAGATAACTCAGCGATGCCGGATCCCGGCTGTCCGCCGCTACATAGCCAAAATCCGCATAGATATCCCGGAACTCGTCCGCTGTGATGGACTCCACCTTTTCCGCTCCATCCGCCGTATAGCGGCGGGCATCCGGGTTATTGATATCGTGGTTTCCCGGTATAACCGCGACCTCAATTCCCGCCTCGCTGAGTCCTTCCAGAAGTTCTGCCAGTTCCTCATGGCTCGCTTTCTCTCCGTCCAGCGTCAGATCTCCGCTCAGAATCAGAAGGTCCGGATCTTCCTCCTTCATATCATCGAGAAAGGCGTCCATGACCTCCCAGCCGTACTCCAGCACGCGCCCGTCTCCGCCCCTCGCCATTCCGACAAAGGAATCACAGCGGTTTCCTGCCAGTTTCTCGGCAAAATAGTGCATATCCGTTGCCACCACGATCTTCTTTTCCACGAAATGGTCCTCGGTTTCCTCTTCCCCGCTTTCTTCGTCTTCGGCAGCCTCATGGCTCTCCTGTGTCTCCTCTGTCTCAGTTGTCTCAGTCTCCGACTCCTGTGTGGCACCCGGACTTTCCGTTTCCGCCTCGCTGGAAACCTCCGTCGCGTCTGCCTCCTTCGATAGAACGAACAGCCGCCAAGCAGCGCTGCCAGAAGGACTGTTGCCATCACTATACATCCTTTGTTTCTTCTACCTTTTCTCACTGTACCTATCCGCTCCTGTTTTCTCTCCATCTTTCAATTTCTGTAACTGTTCAGTACCTTCACAGTCACGCGCAAAAATCCATTAAAAATTGCCTACGGCAATGGGATTTTTGCCTGCTGGCCCATGTTTTCGTACGGTCAGCACAGTAAATGTGCAGACCTACTGAACAGTTACCAATTTCTACTGCTGTTTCTTGCCTTTACCGCTATTGTTTGTACCAATTCTTCGTACATAATCTGCTCCGGCGCGATATATCTACGTCTCGTCATCCACCGAAAGCTCCGTCCGTCCCAGCGCTGCCATCGCCTCTTTTTCCTTTTTGGTCAATTTCTTGATCGCTGCCTCCCGGCGCATCGCCTCGCTGCGCGTCGCATATTCTTCATAGTATGCCAGCACTACCGGACGGCGGGTTTTCGTGTATTTTGCACCTTTCCCGGCATTGTGCGCCGCCACCCGCGCTGCCAGATGGTTCGTCCACCCGCAGTACAAGGTTCCGTCCGCGCAGCGCAAAAGATATGTATAATTCATGCCTCATCCTGCCTTTATGGTTCGCACTCCCGACAAAAATTTCTCAGTACACAGGAAAACGCATCCGGACGCCCTATGTAAACGGCGCCGCGCCTTGCAATGCACGGGCACCGCCCGGTTCGGGAAATTCCTTCCCCGGATCTATCATCAAGCACCGGCCGGATGCGTTTTCCTGGCTTACAAGGCAAAAATCCTTTGTCAAAGTCAAATCTGCATGGATTTTTGCTTGTAACTGTAAAGATATTGAACCGTTACAATAATAGTATATAAAGTTTTCCCCCAAATGCAACCATTCCGGCTGGATTTTTTGTTACTGTACACGCATACGTGTCCAGTAACGGAATTTGCCGTGGCTTCGAATTTCAATACGGCAAATTCCTGCTGCCACCACGTTTTCTTACGGCACTTTCGGTCCCAAAAGTGCCCACCCGTGAACAGAAACGATTTTTTCTCTCTAAAATTCCTACCTATGAACAGTTACCCGCCGTTACCTCTTTGATCAGAAGCAGCCGCGCCCCTGCACCGGCTTCCTCCCCGTCGATTTCATTCATTTCCCGCACCTGATCCACCGTCGTGTGGAATTTTTTTGCAATTTTCCACAGAGAATCCCCCGGCTGCACAATATAACCCACAATCCCTGGCTGCTGCTCCCAGCGCTTTAAATCGAACGGCTGTGTCTGCACGGATGTAACCACCTCTTCCTGCATCGGCTGGAATACAAGCAGTTCCACCGTGAGCTGCGCCTTGACCTCCGCCTCACCGCCGCCCAGCATCACCGCGCCGAGCTGTTCCAGCCCCAGATTCAACTGCCAGACGCAGTCTTCCCGGATCCCCTCCGCCTCGACCGTGCCGGAAAATGGCAGAACCTCAGAAATTGCCCCGACCGGCGCCGCGTCATCATCCGTCAGATACAGGAGACTGACTTCCAGCACTCCCTCGATCGCCAGACCGTTTTCTGACGGGCGGCTCTCATCCAGCCGGACAATCCCACTGCTGTGGCAAATCTGCAGAATTCGCTCCGGTTTCTGAAAAGAAACACTTCCGCCCACCCGCATTTTGCAGCTGTTGCGCGTCAAAAGCCGGTCAAAGCACACCTCCCCCTGCTCGCTCACGACCTCGCAGCCGGTCGAATAGAGATCGCTTAAAAGTTCCACTGATTCTTCTTTATAAAGGCGGATGTCCAGCTCCAGCACCGCCTCCACTTCCACTTCGCGCATCTCCCCATCGCTGTCCGGCTTTTTGCCCGCCTCTGCATGAAGAATCCGGACCCCGACCGCCGGGATCATCTCCTCCACCGCCTCCGAGAGTTCCACTTCACCGGAAAACGGAATACTCTCCTCCAACCACTGAACCGGCGTGTGCTCGCCCTCGCCGCTGTAAATCAGGAACACCGACAATTCACCGTCCAGATGCAGTTTTCCATCCAACGGGCGCACCGAAACATCCCGAAGACGCATCTCCTGCCAGAGAATCGTCTCAATATTCGGCTTATTTGCCGATACGCTTACTTCCTCCCGGACCCGGTAGATATCTTTGCGCCGCACTGCAAGCGTCGCTGCCGGAACGCTTCTCTTCAGGACTTGCAGCCCCGCATCATCCGTCTCGACATCCGCGGCAGCCTGCACATCGACGCGGCTTTCCGCCCGCACCGTAAGCGTCAGCACCGCTTTGGCGCTCAGCTTGCGCGAATGAATCATGGTAATATTCAAATCTTCGATATTCCATACGATCTGCGTATAGTCGCGCTCCGAAAGCTCCGGCACATTGACCGTTTCCTCAAATGGGATCTCCCCGCCCATCGCCTGCAGCCCGCCCGACTCCCGGCGGTACAGCACCCGGAACACAAGCTTTCCCCGGATCAGCACCTTTTCTCCCTGAATCCGTGAATTTTCTATCTGAACCTCCCCGTCTGACAGCAGTATCTGCACCGCATCATCCAGCGCATCCGGCACAATAAAATCATCATCCAGCGTCAGCTGCGACACCGCCGTCCCCCTCTGCCGGTTCATATGTATCTCTTTTTTGATCAGCTCTATCATAAAAAACGCCCCTTTCCAAACCGCACGCATTTCTCTCAAAGAAATTTATGCAGCCGAAAGGGGCGTTATGAATAATTT
This sequence comes from Clostridium sp. AF21-20LB, assembly GCF_003478795.1. Lineage (NCBI taxonomy): Bacteria > Bacillati > Bacillota > Clostridia > Eubacteriales > Clostridiaceae > Clostridium > Clostridium sp. AF21-20LB. The sequence continues at coordinate 201,020 of NZ_QUGD01000001.1, forward strand.
TATGTCAGGCTTTCTCCTGTCCTGCCCGCACTGCTTCCAGTTCCTTCCGCAGGTTTGCCGACTCTTCTCTAAGTTCCTGAAGCTCTTTCCGGAGCGCGTCGATCTGCTCTAAAATACGCTGATCGTCCTCGCCGATGATCATCTTCTGCTTCTTTGGCAGCGCCACGCCGTCCTTCTTGACCGGACGCGCCGGAATGCCGACAGCCGTGGTATTTTCCTCGAGCGGGCGGAGCAGAACCGCATTTGCCGCTACGGAACAGTTATCACCGACCTCGAAAGAACCGAGAATCTTTGCGCCGGAACCGACCGTCACATTATTTCCCAGCGTCGGATGACGTTTACCCTTCTGTGTTCCGACACCGCCCAACGTCACACCCTGATAAATCGTACAGTTGTCGCCAACCACCGCCGTCTCACCGATGACAACGCCGCAGCCGTGGTCAATCAGAATACCGTGTCCGAGCTGCGCACCCGGATGAATCTCAATCAATGTAAAGAAACGTGCCACCTGTGAAATCAGGCGCGCAATGAAAAACATATGGTGCTCATAAAACCAGTGCGCCACCCGGTGCCAGATCAGGCATGTACGCCCTGATATAAAAGTAGTACCTCCAATGCATTTCTCGCAGCCGGATCTCGCTCCTGAACCGCTTTTACATCCATCCAAATATCTTTTAAAATCATGTCTCTTCCCCTTTTACTGAACTGAATGACCTTTCCGTTTCCGCAAAATCCCAGAACCTATCGTCCTTCTCTTCTCCGACAGCCATTCTTTCTGACTGGCTGCTGCAGTTTCTCATTGTCATCCTATGTTGTTTTTATGCTGCCGTTCATATATTTTGTAAACTACAACACCCTGCGATCCCGCCAAATACCTTGCCGCAGAGACGCACATATTCCTGATATTCCGGTGTCTCATTCAAGTCCTTCAAAAGGTCTATCATCGACGTGTAATACCACGCCTGTTTCTCTCTGTCCTTCATATTAAACCGCTGCCAGAGCTCCTCCCCGACCAACAGATAGTCACGCGCCATGCTGCGGATATTGCTCAGCTTGTCCGCCATCGTCAGGATCTTCTCCGCCGGACTCGCTGTTTTCAAATGTTCCAGCGTGTGCCCCTTGCGCTCAATCCAGGTTTTGGACTTATCCTCGCTCTCCGCCAAGACCAGATCTGCAACCCGGGTGCCAAACTCCTGTTTCAAATCCTCGTAGGTCACATCCGTGTCCTCGATCGTATCATGCAGAAGTGCCGCTGCCAGTATCTCCTCATCGTTCGTCAGCATCGACGCAATCAGCGCCGTCTCCAGCGGATGAACGATATACGGAATTCTGGTTCCCTTCCGGTGTGCGCCCTTATGCGCCTGTTCTGCAAATTTTGCCGCTCTGTCAATCATGGTTGTTCCTCTGTCTATATTGCTTATACTGTTTAAACGATTGCTACTGTTTTAAATGTACATCCATCTTGTTGTATGGAATTTCGATGCCCGCCTCGTCAAATGACAGCTTGATCCGTTCCAGAATGTCCCATCTCGTCTGCCAGTAATCGGACGTCTCTACCCAGCCCCGGATGCCAAGCACCACGCTGCTGTCGCCCAGGCTGTCCACAAATACCTTGATGTCCTCGTCCTTCTTCACCATCGGATGTTCCCGGTAAACGCGCTCTAACACCGCCTTTGCCGTCCGGATATCCGCCTCATAGGCAATACCGACCTTGAGCTCCAGCATCCGCTTGTCCATCGCCGTCACATTGGTCACGGTTGAGTTTGAAAGGGTGCCATTCGGGATGGTAATTGCTTTATTATCGGTTGTCAGGATAGTCGTGTAAACCAGCCCGACCATCGAAACCCTTCCTTCCCCGGACGGGGAAATGATATAATCACCCACCCGGAACGGTTTCATAATTAAAATCAAGAGTCCGCCCGCAAAGTTTCCAAGACTCTGCTGGAGCGCCAAACTCAGCGCAAGACCTGCCGCGCCAAGAACCGCCACAATCGAGGCGCTGTCCATGCCAAGCTGCCCTGCAATCATAAAAAGCAGGAATACATTCATCACAAACTGGGTCAGAGCCCGCAGGAAACGGGTCACGCCCACATCCATACCGGCATGCTCCATCGAGCGGGACAGCATCTTCTCGATCATCGAGATGATCTTCCGCCCAATCAGGAAAATGATGAACGCCACCAGTACCTTCTGTCCCAATGCCATAAGCCCCGGACCAATCCGATGCATGATCGAAGCCATCGTATCCACGTTCAAATTTGCCGGATCCGATAGTGACTCTGCTACCGCCGCGATCTCCTCGCCTGTCAGCTCTGCCGCTGTTGCCATCTATTTCATTCCTTCCTGTACTTACTCTTTTCCCACCTTTTTATCCAGACCTTCTTCCAATCCCGCCTGTCGTCTCGCAATCGAGGACAGACTGATAATCTTGGAGGAAAGCCCCGCCTTCGCCTCTGCCAGCTTATCTGAAATACCCGCCAAGCGTTCTGCTGCCGCAGCAGCTGTCCCCCCGGCTTTTCCATTGAATGCCGACGCTGCCTCCGCCATCATGCTCTGGGGATCGGTTTCTGCCTTTTCTTTTACACTCTTAGTGCTGTGGGTCGTCTTCTTCACCTTCGCCGGTTTTTCCTTCTTCTCCGGCTCCGTCGGCGTGCAGCTGAAGACACTGATGCCAAGCGGTGCCAGCTGGATCGTGATGGAATTGTCCTTTCCATCACATTCCTCTGCCTTCGAGGACTTCATACGCGGATTGACCTTTCCGCTTCCGCCGAATTTCTCCGCATCGCTGTTGAAAATCTCTTTGTATTTTCCCTTAAACGGTACGCCGACCGCCAGCTTCTCATGCAGCTGCGGGGCAAAATTGCAGACAAAGAGCAGTGTCTCATCCGCGCCGCGCCGGAGAAATGCAATGATATTGTCCGCTGCATCCATGCAGTTGATCCACTCGAAGCCCTCCGTCTGATAATCTTTCTGATAGAGTGCCGGATGGCTGGTATAAAGGTGATTTAACTCCTTCACATACTCCTTCATCTGGCTGTGGATCGGGTACTGCAGCAGTTCCCACTCGATCGATGCATTCTCATTCCACTCATCCATCTGGGCGAAATCCTGTCCCATGAAGAGGAGTTTCTTGCCCGGATGTCCCATCATAAAACCGTATGCCGCCCGCAGGTTCGCAAACTTGTCCTCAAACGTCTGTCCCGGCATCTTATTGACCAGGGAACCTTTTCCGTGAACCACCTCGTCATGTGAGAAAACGAGGACGAAATTTTCACTATAGGCGTAAATCATGCTGAAAGTCAGTTCATTGTAGTGGTGGCACCGGAAATATGGATCCTGCTCCATATAGCCCAGGAAATCGTTCATCCAGCCCATGTTCCATTTATAATCAAATCCAAGACCGCCGTTCTTCACGTCGCCGGTAACCTTCGGCCATGCCGTCGATTCCTCGGCAATCAGAATCGCACCATCCTTGCGTCCCCTGAAGACAGAGTTCAGATGCTTTAAAAACTCGACCGCCTCCAGATTCTCATGACCGCCGTACATATTGGCAATCCATTCACCCGGATTCTTGCCATAATCCAGATACAGCATCGACGCCACCGCATCAAACCGGATGCCGTCCGCGTGATAGCGGTCCGCCCAGAACATCGCATTCGCAATCAGGAAGTTTGAAACCCCCGGTCTGCCGTAGTTGTAGATCAGCGTACCCCAGTGCGGATGCGCCCCCTGTCTCGGATCCTTGTGCTCATAGAGGCAGCTTCCGTCAAACTGCGCCATGCCCCATGCATCACGCGGGAAATGTGCCGGAACCCAGTCAAGGATAACGCCGATTCCCTGTCCGTGCAGATAATCCATAAAATACATGAAATCATCCGGTGTGCCGAAGCGGCTGGTCGGTGCGTAATATCCCGTCACCTGATAACCCCACGAAGCATCCAACGGATGTTCCATGACCGGCAGAAGTTCCACATGGGTATACCCCATTTCCTTCACATATTCCGCCAGCTTGACCGCGATCTCACGGTAATTGTAAAACTCCGATCCGACAATCTCGCGTCCTCTCTTATCCACCTCGGTCGGTTTTCGCATCCAGGAACCGAGATGTACCTCATAGATCGACATCGGCGCCGTCTTCGTGTCGAGCGCCGCCCGTTTCTTCATCCAGTCCTGATCGTTCCATTTATATTCGTCCAGATCCCAGACGATGGATGCCGTGTTCGGTCTAAGTTCCGCATAGTTCGCATACGGATCCGCCTTCAACGCCGGGTCGCCGTTCTTGAACTTAATTTCATATTTATAAACAGCGCCCTTTTTTAGCTCCGGGATAAAAATCTCAAACACGCCCGAATCTCCCAACCGCCGCATCTGGCTGCGTCTGCCATCCCACAGGTTGAAATCACCGACGACACTCACGCGCATCGCTTCCGGCGCCCAGACTGCAAAATAGACGCCGCTCACACCTTTGACCGTCATCGGATGCGCGCCCATCTTATTATAAATGCTGTAGTGGACGCCCGCCTCGAATTTCTTCAAATCCGATTCCGTAAACTGCGGTGCAAAGGAATACGGATCGTGTATCTCGCTTAACGTACCATTATCATAAAACACAAGGAGGGTATAATCCGCCAGAGTCTTGCGCGGAATCAGCGCCGCAAAAAAGCCAGTCTCGTCCGCCATCTCCATCTGGTATTGCTTGCCGGTTGCCGAAAGTTTGACCGTAATATCGCGCGCCGTCGGAATAAACGCCTGTACCAGCATTCCCTCCGGCGTCATATGGGCTCCCAGCATCCGGTGCGGGTTTGCCGCTTCCGAATAGACAATTTCTTCAATTCCAGCCCAGTCCATCAGATCGTATAATGTTTTATCCATACATACGCCCCCTTGCGTTCCTTTGTGGTTTTTGGTTTTAGCTTCATTTTAGCATCCCGCGCCCAATAATACAATCATACACTTCAAAACATTTATGAATTTTCCCGAAATTTCGTGAAAAAACTTGATAAATCAAGGCATCTCATATACACTATTATGTCAGAAGGTTACCATTTACAGTAGCCTATTACTGCTCATGCGTTGCACAAACGTTACTGCCGTAGCAGACACCTTTGGAACTGAAAGTGCCATAAGATAACGTCACACAGACAGCAACAGCAGAGAGAGGAGATATATATGGAAGATCAAGATAGAGACCATATTTCGTCCCGAAGCAATTTCTCCGGGCGTTCCGATCAGGAACTGGATGAGATGCTCGATGAACTCCGCGCCGGAAAAATCGGCATCAACCAGCCAGGCCAGAACTCTTCGGAACACGATTCAGAAGATACGCCCGAAGAGAACAACAACGCTTCAGGTACCGGAAATGCCGCAAAATCCAAGAAGGGCAAGAGCCGCAAGGAGGGCTTCAATCTCAAGGACGAGATCATAAGCTGGATTCAGGTTCTGGTTGCCGCCGCTATTATCGCATTCTGCGTCAACCATTTCATCATCGCCAACAGCGAAGTCCCGACCAGCTCGATGGAAACGACCATTATGGCTGGCGACCGCGTCATCGGCTCACGTTTAAGTTACAAATTCGGAGATCCGCAGCGGGATGACATCGCCATTTTCATTTATCCGGATGATGAAGCGAAGGGCATCAAAACGTACTATGTCAAACGTATCATCGGTATGCCGGGCGACACGATCGACATCGTGGACGGCAAGGTATACTTAAATGGTTCCGATACACCGCTCGACGAGCCGTATCTGCATGAACCGATGGAACCAGAAGAACCGCAGCACTACGAAGTGCCGGATGGCTGCTATTTCATGCTGGGCGACAACCGGAACTATTCCAACGACGCACGCCGCTGGACGCACAAATATGTGAAACGAGATAAACTGGTGGCCAAGGTGCTGTTCCAGTATTTCCCGAAGATCCAGAAACTGAATTAACCCCATATTTACTTTAGGAAGGAACAAAGAACATCATGAAGAAAGTAGTAAAGTTTGGCGGAAGTTCCCTCGCCAGCGCAAAACAGTTCAAAAAAGTCGGAGATATTATCCGTGCTGATAAATCCAGACTCTACGTTGTACCGTCTGCTCCGGGCAAACGCAACAAAAATGACACCAAGGTAACTGATATGCTCTATGCCTGCTACGAGGCAGCTTCCACCGGCGCAAGCTACGGCAAGCTTCTTTCCGCCATCAAAGAGCGCTATGAGCAGATCATCGACGGTCTGGAGTTAAACTTAAACCTTGATTATGAATTCAAGACCATCGAAGAAAACTTCATCGCCAAAAAGGGCAGCGATTACGCAGCTTCCCGCGGCGAGTACTTAAACGGTATCATCATGTCCCATTACCTGGGTTATGAGTTCATCGATGCCGCCGAGGTAATCTTCTTTGACGAGAACGGTACATTCCTGTCCGAGAAAACCAATGAAGAGCTGGCAGAACGCCTCGCGCACACTGAGCGCGCCGTTATCCCGGGCTTCTACGGTTCCAATCCAGACGGGACAATCCACACCTTCTCCCGCGGTGGTTCTGATATCACCGGTTCCATCGTAGCCCGCGCGATTCACGCAGACCTCTACGAGAACTGGACCGATGTATCCGGTTTCCTGGTAACCGACCCGCGCATCGTGGAAAATCCGGTTCCAATCGAGACCATCACCTACAAAGAACTGCGTGAACTGGCTTACATGGGTGCAAGCGTCCTTCATGAGGATGCCATCTTCCCGGTACGCCGTGAGGGCATTCCGATCAATATCCGCAACACCAACAAGCCGGAGGATCCGGGTACACTCATCGTCGAGAATACCTGCCGGAAGCCGAAATACACCATCACCGGTATTGCCGGAAAGACTGGATTCTGCTCTGTCACCATTGAGAAAGCGATGATGAACTCCGAAATTGGGTTTGGGAGAAAAGTTCTGGGCGTCTTCGAGGACTGCGGTATTTCCTTCGAGCATATGCCATCCGGAATCGATACGATGACCATCTTCGTACACCAGTCCGAATTCGAACAGAATGAGCAGTTCGTTATCTCCAACATCCACCGCGCGGTACAGCCGGATTCCATCGAGCTTGAGTCCGATTTAGCACTCATCGCCGTCGTAGGACGCGGCATGAAGTCCACCCGCGGCACTGCCGGACGCATCTTCTCCGCTCTGGCACACGCCCGCATCAACGTCAAGATGATCGACCAGGGTTCCAGTGAACTCAACATCATCATCGGCGTGAAGAACGCAGATTTCGAGGCGGCTGTGAAAGCGATTTATGATATTTTTATTACGGCGGAGCTGTAAGAGCAAATTTTAAAGTTATTAAGATAAAAAGTCATCTTTGAGACAAACAAAACATCTCAAAGATGACTTTTTATAATTTTATCTTTATGATATACTAATACAGCTACCACCCCTAGACAGGTGCAGAAAGGGGGTGTGCCATTTTGAATATATTTCTGTCTTTTCTTGTGTCCGTCGTGGCAAGTGTAATCGCCTATTACATATGCAAGTGGTTGGACGGACATCGTTAGGTAGTCAGCCAGAGGCTTAAGCCACCTCGCCCAAATGGAATAAAATCCCTCAGGTGTGCCCGCACCTGAGGGATTTGTTTTTGTGCCACTTTGAACACTTTTGTCTTTTCGCCTAATGGCATTATAGCATATGCCAAATATAATTTCAATATGCTCTTTACTTCCGGTTCGCCTTCTCCATATGCACGTTCTTGCCCTTGATCTTCGCACCGCGCATCGCCTGCAATACAACGTCCGCATGCTCTCTCGGCACCTCGACGAATGTGTAATTATCGAACATATCAATACTTCCGACCATACGTCCCGGCATGCCGGATTCTCCGGCGATCGCACCGAGGATATCACCCGGACGGATGCCCTGGTTCTTTCCGATGTTAATGAAGAGACGCGCTACATCCTCATTTCTGCCACGGCTTCCTCTGCCGTTTCTTCCACCACGGCTGCGGCGGCTCTCATCCTCGAGATCCTCCAGCTCACGCAGCGGGCGGTTCTCCTCTAAGAGCTCCTCGCCCTCTTCGCCCATCATCATTTTGAGTAGCGCTGCTGCCAGATCGAGCGTCGTGTAGTCCTCTTCCAGCACACGTTTTTCTACAATATCGATCACCTTGCTCAGATCGCTGTCCTGCAGCACCTCGCCCACCTGGTCGAGAATCTTATCCGCCTTGATGGAGGTCACATCGTCCAGAGACGGAATCGCCTGCGGAATGATGCGGGTCTTGCAGTAGCGCTGGATCTCGCGCAGCTTGTAAACCTCTTTGCCGACTACGAGGTTAAACGCCTTGCCCTCGCGTCCGGCACGGCCGGTACGTCCGATGCGATGTACATAATACTCGTCATCCTGCGGTACATCATAGTTGAATACCGCCTCAACATCATCGACGTCGATACCGCGGGCTGCCACATCCGTTGCCACCAGAATGTCCGTCCGTCCGGTACGGAATGCACGCATGACACGGTCACGCTGCTCCTGTTTCAAATCGCCGTGAAGCCCTTCTGCAAAATAGCCGCGTCCCTGTAAGCCCTGTACCAGCTCATCGACCTGCTTTTTCGTGTTGCAAAATACCACTGAGAGCTTCGGATCATAGAGATCCAGCAGACGGCACATAACCTCCAGCTTGTTCTTCGGTTTTACTTCATAATAATACTGGGTTACCTTCGGAACGGTCAGCTCTTTCTTGACCACGCGCACAATCTGCGGATCTTTCTGGAAGTTCGTCGCGATCCGCTGAATCGCCTGCGGCATCGTCGCTGAGAACATCAGCGTCTGTCTCTCCTCCGGCAGTGCGCTTAAGATGGTTTCCATATCCTCTAAAAAGCCCATGTTCAGCATCTCGTCCGCCTCGTCGAGGACAACCGTGTGGATCTGATCCATCTTGACGGTTTTGCGGCGCATGTGATCCATCACACGCCCCGGCGTACCGATGATAACCTGCACACCATCCTTGAGGGAACGGATCTGACGTCCGATCTCCTGTCCGCCGTAGATCGGCAGAACCTTGACACCGTGCATGTATTTTGCCAGGCGGCGGATCTCCTCAGATACCTGGATGGCAAGTTCACGGGTCGGGCAGAGAATGATCGCCTGCGGCTTCTTATTCTTCGGATCGATCTTCTGTAACAGCGGAATACCAAACGCAGCCGTCTTACCGGTACCGGTCTGTGCCTGTCCGATGATATCCAGTCCCTGCAGTTCCAGCGGAATCGCCTGGCCCTGAATCGGAGAAGCCGCCTCGAATCCCATATCGGTGATCGCGCGCATGATCTTTGCATCTAACTCTAAATCTTCAAATCTGATTGTTTCCATTCTATTCCTTTCATTGTCTGATTAACGGTCTGCACATTCCGGAGATACATTTCATATATCATATTAGTTATCTTTTTTTTGCATTCTTCCGGAATATTTACAAAAAAAGAAAGAGGCAGTTTGCCCCTTTGCAATACGCATAGCTATCACTATACCAGATCATAGTGTGGATGTCAAACAGATGGAGAAAAATTTGACATCCACCCCATTTGGGACTACACTAACAGTTGATTTCATACAGTTGCTGCATGCTCTATGAACCTGCCGGACTGTTACTGCATTTCTTATTCATATACACCCGAAGTTTTGTTGCACCGGATTTTCTCAAAACTTCCAGACATACATCACAGCAGAAAGGAGGACAGCGCCGTTCTTTTTCCAAAAGGTTTTTGATACAGGCGCCTGTTATCATTATGAAAATCATTGATTCACATTTGCACTTTTGTCCCGGTTACCCGCATTTCGATGAGATTGCCATCGAAGCCGGTCATATCAATAATGAAGAGCATCTGCGGGAATGCTTTCAGAAATATAATATCGTCGGCGGCATCGTCATGGGAAACCGCGGCGTTCACCCGGATAATCACACATACCCGGATTTTCTGCGCTATTGCGTCGGCGTCGAAGCACGAAAACTGACGCCGGAAAAGATTCAGAAGACATGCGATCTTGTCGAAGAAAACTTAAAACGGAATACCTGCGTCGGCATCAAACTCTATCCGGGATATGATTCCATCTACGTTACCGACGAGCGCTTCGAACCGATCTACGACCTCGCCAAGGCGTATAAAAAGCCGGTTGCCATCCACACCGGACAGACCGCCGGTTCCAAAGCATTCATCAAATACAGCCATCCGCTGACCCTCGATGAAGCCGCCGTCCGCCATCCGGATGTCCAGTTCGTCATGTGCCACTTCGGCAACCCGTGGCTGATGGATGCCGCCGCCGTTGTCGAGAAAAATGAAAATGTCGCCGCCGACCTCTCTGGGCTTTTAGAGGGCAAATTTGACATTCCGGAGTTTCTGGAAGAGCAGAGCGGGTATATCAGCACCCTGAAAACCTGGCTTGCCTACATCCGCGACTATGATAAGCTCATGTTCGGCACCGACTGGCCGCTCGCCAACTATGAAGATTACATCGAAATTACGAAACGGCTGATTCCGGAAAAATACTGGGAAACTGTGTTCTATCAGGCGGCGGAGCGGATTTATCATTGCAATTTTTAATGGATTTTTAGAAATCCTAACTCTTTTAAACCATAAAAAGATACTGAAAACGGCTTATTTCAGGCTGTTCCCAGTATCTTTTTTATCTCAAACCATCATTCTTTCCCGGCACCTGTCACGTCTAAAAATACATCCGCCACTCTTTCCATCCCCAGATACGCATACGGCAGCAGCAGCATAAAATACACCACCGAATACTGCCCCTTCGCCTCCCAGACCAGATGGAACAGGAATCCCCCAATAAACACGATTCCCGGAAGCAGCATCCCCCATCTGTCCGGTTCTCCACGTTCCTGCCTCTCCCAGACCGTTTCCATTCCCTGTTTTTTCACAGCTTTCACAGTTTTTTCTGCCTTTTCTGCTTCTATCCTCTTTTCCCATGTTCGTTTCATCAGGACATGCTTACTTCGGCTTCCTTTGGCACTCATCCCGGCAATCACCCATACACACGCCATCGCATACACAAACGTCTGCAACAGATTCGCCGCAAAAACATAGAGCCGGTTCAGACCCCCTTCTTCCTTGAAAAGCTCCCATGGCGGGCTTCCCTCCGCCCAGGAGGTATTTCCCACCTCCTGGATCCAGAGACTCTGAAAGGTCGGTTCCGCCCAGATTGACTCGATCTTCCGAACAAAGAAATCAGCGGCTTTCGCCGGTTCCCCTGCCATATCTGAAATCGTTCTCCGCAAATCTGCCTGCGCCCATGCGGCCGCCAGATCCGCATCCCCATCTGCCTTCTGAAAGAGTTTTACCTGATAGCCATTGTACCAGCCCGGTCCACGTTTGCTCTCCTCCAGTCCCATCTGCACCCAGGCAATCATCGGCGCACCGTCCGATACCGTGCGTCCGGTCACGGAAGAAATTCCTGTCTGAATCCCCCGGTTTCCAATCACATACACTGTAATCAGAAGCACCGCTGCCACCAGCAGGCGTGCTTTCCTTCGAAAGACTCCCGAGGATGCCAGATACAAAAACAGCGCCACCAGCACAATCTCATAATTCGACTTGAGGATCACCGCCGCCGCTACTGCTGCCGCGCCAATCCAGAAGTCTCTTCCCCGCCCCTCTTCCACATACCGCATCAGACGTTCCATCGCCAGACACGAAAGTCCAAATCCTGGCATCGTGCCGTACACGAAGAGGATATAGAAAGAAAATGGCAGACAGCACGCCATCCACAAAAGCAAGCTGCACCTTTCGTTTCCCCGGACCGTCATCCGCTGCAGGCTCACGATTCCCAGAATAAAAAAACCGATATTTAAAATCTGGAAAACTGCATACGCCACATCCCCAAAGAAAAATACCAGCACTGCCATATAGAGAATCAGCCGTTCTGAGACGGGTAAGTGTACGCATACCCAAGCGGTCCTTCCGCTGTCCCATACGAATACGCCACCGGCTCCCAGGCGCTGAAATCGCCCTGCAGAAGTCCCTGCGCGGACGCCATACACTGATGAGAGTCAGAACCGCCCCAGGACGGGACAAGGAGAATCCAAAAAAGATAGGCAGCAGCCGCTAAAAGAAGCCATTGGTTTTTCCGGCAGATACGTTTCCGTTCTTCGCCGCCATTTTGCACTTTTTCTTTTCCCACAAGGCGCTTTCGTTCCTTTCTCCGCCTGTAAAACACCGTCAGTCCAATCACACCCGCACCAAAAAACAGGTGCAGAAACAGACTGTCCCTTCCATACTGTACAATCTCAGAACCGCCATAGACCCGGCAGGTCACAAACGCGCTGAGCAGTGTCAGGAAAAAAAGAATTCCTCCCAACAAAATCCGCACCAGCCCGACACAAAATTTTTCCAGCATTTCCTTCCTCTCTTCTGTCATTTCTGTCAAATTCAGGTTTCATCATTACTGTTCAAGCATCGTGCCCAGCAACTTTTTATCCCTTTTTCATTCCCATCTGTCCTAAAACTTCACTCATTTTATCAAGTCATTTGCTAAATGTCCACTCTTTCCGGCACTCTTTTTGTTACTGTGAACAGCTACGGACTTGAACTGTTACCTCTTCACTGCTACCTCTTCCCCAAAATATAGCTTGACATTCCTCTTCGGTTCTGATATATCTTAAACATAGCAGTCATACAACTGACGGATAAGTGGATCAACCACATGAAGTATGACTGGAAATTGCCGACCGTCTGGGCGTCACAGCACAGACCGTGGGTATTTTTTTTACTTTTTTTTCACTCTCACTGTCTCTGCTGGGATCGAAATTTTTCAACCAGGAGGGAAACACATGTCTGCTATGTATCAAACATTCCAAAACACACCTATCTTTCAAACGGCCTGGAGAGGTTTTCTGGGCTCCAAATGGACCGACGAAGTGAACGTCCGCGATTTCATCCAGAACAACTATACGCAATATGATGGCGATGAAAGCTTTCTCGCTGCCCCAACCAGTGCCACTCATCTGCTCTGGGAACGCCTTCAAAAGCTTCAGAAGGAAGAGCACGAAAAGGGCGGTGTGCTCGAATGCGAAACTGAAATCGTATCCAGCCTGACTGCCTATGGTCCGGGATATATCGATCCGGAGCTTAAAGATCTGGAACGCATCATCGGACTTCAGACCGACAAACCACTCAAGCGGGCATTTATGCCATTCGGCGGAATCAAGATGGCGGAGGAAGCCGCCAAAACCTACGGCTACCATGTCAATCCAAAATTTCATAAAATCTTTACCGAATACCACAAAACCCACAACCAGGCCGTCTTCGATGCATATACCCCGGAAATGAAAGCCGCCCGCCACTGCCATATTGTCACCGGGCTTCCGGATACCTACGGACGCGGCCGAATCGTAGGCGACTACCGCCGGATCGCCCTGTACGGAATCGATTTCCTAATTCAGGAAAAGAAAAAGGATCTGGAACGCTGCGGAAATGGTGCCATGTTTGATGACATCATCCGCCAGCGGGAAGAGCTCGCCGAGCAGATCCGCGCTCTAAAGGGCATTCAGGAGATGGCTGCCATCTATGGTTTTGATATCTCCCGTCCGGCTTCCAATGCCAAAGAAGCCGTCCAGTGGCTCTACTTCGGTTACCTCGCTGCCGTTAAGACCCAGAACGGTGCCGCCATGAGTGTCGGACGCGTTTCCACCTTCCTTGATATCTACATCAACCGGGATTTAACAGAAAAAACACTGACCGAAGCCGAGGCACAGGAATTAATCGACCATATGACAATGAAATTCCGCATGGTAAAATTTGCCCGGATTCCATCCTACAACCAACTTTTCTCCGGCGATCCGGTCTGGGCAACGCTGGAGGTTGCCGGTCTGGGACAAGACGGGCGTCCGATGGTAACGAAAAACGATTTCCGCTTTTTACATACGCTGGAAAATATGGGACCGTCCCCGGAACCAAACCTGACCGTACTTTACTCTTCCCGCCTGCCAGAGGCATTTAAGAAATATGCTGCCAAAATCTCCATCAACACATCCTCGATCCAGTATGAAAACGACGATGTCATGCGTCCCATCTGGGGGGACGACTACAGTATCTGCTGCTGCGTCTCCGCCACCCAGACAGGCAAGGAAATGCAGCTGTTCGGCGCCCGTGCCAATCTTGCCAAATGCCTTCTCTATGCCATCAACGGAGGCAGAGACGAGAAATACACTACCAAAGACGGACGCCCGATGCAGGTTGGTCCGGCGTATGCGCCGATCACATCCGAATACCTCGATTATCAGGAAGTCATGCATAAATACGATCAGATGCTGGACTGGCTGGCGGGCATTTATGTGAATATCCTCAATTTGATTCACTATATGCACGATAAATATTACTATGAGTCCGCTGAGATGGCGTTGATCGACACGGATGTCCGGCGTACCTTTGCCACCGGAATCGCCGGTTTCTCCCACGTGGTCGATTCTCTCTCCGCGATCCGGTATGCAAAAGTGAAGGTCATCCGTGATGAATACGGCATCGCCCGCAAGTTTGAGACAGAGGGCGATTTCCCACGCTACGGAAACGATGACGACCGCGCCGACGAGATTGCCGTATGGCTGTTAAAAACCTTTTTACATAAAGTAAAAAAATACCACACCTACCGGAATTCCGAGGCAACCACCTCCATCCTCACGATCACCTCCAATGTTGTATATGGCAAGGCAACCGGCGCACTTCCGGACGGACGGCCGGCATTCACCCCGTTTGCCCCGGGCGCAACTCCTTCCTACGGCGCAGAGCAGAACGGTCTGCTCGCTTCTTTAAACTCGATCGCAAAACTTCCATATGAATATGCGCTCGACGGCATCTCCAACACAGAAACGATTGCACCGGGGGCGCTCGGTCACTCCGAGACAGAGCGGAAAAACAACCTGGTTCACGTCCTGGACGGATATTTTGATCAGGGCGCGCATCATTTAAATGTAAATGTCTTTGGAATCGAAAAACTGAAAGACGCGATGGAACACCCGGAAAAGCCGGAATATGCCAACTTCACCATCCGTGTTTCCGGATATGCCGTTAAATTTATCAATCTGACCAGAGAACAGCAGCTCGACGTGATCGCCCGTACCTGCCATGAGGTGCTGTAACGATGCATACCGGTTATATTCATTCCATCGATACCTTCGGCTCCGTAGACGGTCCCGGTGTCCGCTTCGTGGTATTCATGCAGGGCTGTCTCATGCGCTGCCGCTACTGCCACAATCCGGATACATGGGTACTGCCAAAGGGACTTTCCCTCCCGGACGCCTCCACCCGCACTTCCGGCGCATCCGCTCTTTCCGAGGTGTTTCTTGTCCATCTAAACACACCGGTTCGCAGGAAATCATCCCGGAAGCACTTCTTCGCCAGGCACTCCGCTACCGGAGTTACTGGCGCGGGGGCGGCGGCATCACCGTCAGCGGCGGAGAACCGCTCCTTCAAGCTGACTTTTTGTGTGAATTTTTCCAGCTTGCCAAAGAACAGCACATTCACACCACACTGGACACCGCGGGACAGCCATTTACCACCGCCGAACCTTTCTTTTCCCGCCTGACCACGCTTTTAGAGCACACCGATCTTGTTATTCTGGATCTGAAACACATCGATCCAGAAAAACATCGTCTTCTGACTGGGCACTCCAACGAATCCATTCTTTCCTTTGCCCGGTTTTTAGACCAGATTCATAAGCCCATGTGGGTCCGGCATGTTTTAGTCCCCGGCATTACCGATGATCCAGCCAACCTGCATGGAATCCGTGCATTTCTGGACACACTTTCAAATGTGGAAAAGGTAGAAATTCTCCCCTACCACACGCTCGGCATCTATAAATGGGAAACGCTTGGCATTCCCTATTCCCTGTCCGGCATCCGTATCCCGGACGAAAACGATCTGAAGCGGGCAAACCAAATCCTGTTGGAATAAAAAAGAATGTGCCTTGGCACATTCGGGCGTCTCGCGCGGTCGCTTGCGACATGTTTCTGCTTCGCGCGAGTGCGCATCCTCGCGGAGCATTTTATATTTCATAGGACGCAATTTCCTATGAAATATAAAACGGCCCTTGGAAAGCGCTCCTGTTTGCGTTTCCCAAGGGTCGTTTTTATGTGGCTTATCCAGTCATCAGACTTTAAACCGGTATCCAACGCCCCATATCGTCTCAATATACTGCGGTTTCGCCGTGTTGAACTCGATCTTCTCACGGATCTTCTTAATATGCACGGTAACCGTCGCGATATCTCCCAACGACTCCATATCCCAGATCTCGCGGAAGAGTTCTTCCTTGGTAAATACATGGTTCGGGTTCTGTGCTAAAAAGGTCAGCAGGTCAAATTCCTTCGTCGTGAAGTTCTTCTCCTCGCCGTTGATGTAAACGCGGCGGGCAGTCTTATCAATCTTGAGTCCCCGGATCTCGATGATCTCGTTTTCCGGCATACCGCTGCCGATCAGGCGCTCATAACGCGCCAGATGCGCCTTGACACGCGCCACCATCTCGCTCGGACTGAATGGTTTCGTGATATAATCGTCCGCGCCCAGTCCCAGACCGCGGATCTTGTCAATATCGTCCTTTTTCGCAGATACCATGATGATCGGTGTGTTTTTTACTTCCCGGATCTTCTTGCAGATCTCGAAGCCATCGACCCCTGGCAGCATCAGATCAAGAATCAGAAGGTCAAAATCTTCCTCCATGCCGCGTTTCAGTCCCGTTTCTCCATTATTTTCTATCTCAACCTCAAAACCAGAAAGCTCCAGATAGTCTTTTTCCAGCTCTGCAATACTCTCCTCGTCTTCTACGATTAATATTCTGCTCATCTGTGAATTCCTCCTGCTGTTTTTATTTAAACGACCAAACTTCAAATCACTATGCCCCGACATACTTGCGCAAAACGAAATGGATCTCCGTTCCGATGCCTTCCTTGCTGGTCGCCCAGATGCGTCCGCCGTGATCTTCGATAATCTTCTTTACGATCGAAAGCCCGATGCCGCTACCGCCCTTGGACGAATTTCTCGACGAATCCGTCCGGTAGAAACGGTCGAAAATATACGGCAGATCTTTCGCCGCGATTCCCTTTCCGTTGTCCTCGATGATGACCTGGATAAAATCGCCGTCATCCTTGATGCGGATATTTAAAATACCCTTTTTCTTGTCCAGATATTTGAGCGAATTTCCGATAATGTTGTTGATCACTCGCTTCATCTGCTCCGCGTCCGCGATCACGACCACATCCTCGTCCACATAGTTGAAATATCCCAGCTCGATGCCGCGCGTCTCCATATCCAGACCAACTTCCTCAACACAATCACCAAAATATTCCGCCACATTGATCTTTGAAAAGTTGTACGGAATCTTGTTCGTATCAATCTTCGAATAGAACGTCAGCTCGTCAATCAATCGATCCATATCGTTTGCTTTATTATAAATCGTCCGAATATATTTATTCAATTTCTCAGGTGAAGAAGCCACGCCATCCTGAATGCCTTCCACATACCCCTTGATCGCCGTGATCGGAGTCTTCAGATCATGGGAAATATTGCTGATCAGCTCTTTGCTCTCCTTGTCGTACTGGAGTTTTTCTTCCTGCGATTCCTTGAGACGCAGGCGCATCTCCTCGAAATCCTGGCAGAGCATTCCGATCTCATCTTCATCATCCACATCGAGCGTAAAGTCCAGATTTCCATCCCGGATCTGCTTGGTCGCCTCCTGCAGCTTGTGCAGCGGACGCAGCAGAGAACGGTAGATCCACATGATCAGCAGACCGCCCATAAAACTGATGATCAGCACGCCGAGAAGCAGCATCTCTCCGAGCAGCGCCTTGATCTCCGGCACATAATCCCCGACGTTCGTCACGATGAACACACTGCCCTGTGAATCATCTGAAAACCGGAAATCGATCTGTTTGACCAGATGCTGTTCCTCGCCATCCATGTAAATACTGCCTGCCATACTTCCCTGATCACCGTACGGCGCCAGCCGTTCGCAGAGCTCGCGTCCATCCTCGCTTCCGCAGAATGTGATGTCCTTGCCCTTGCGGATGACCAGATACGAATATTTATCGCGCAGTTCTTCATTGACCTTGCTCAAATAAGCCGGTTCTTCAAATAAATCTGTATTTTTCCCGACCGCCTCGCGGATCTCCTCCTGGATTCCCTGCGTCAGCCGGTTAAACACCTGTGTCTGATTGCCGGAGAGCAGATCGATCTGCTCCGACAGCCCGTATGTTTTCTGAAACAGATGCTCCTGATAGTTTACGAGTCCGAACGCCGCCACAAATATGAGCACAATCGGAACGACCGTAATCGTCACAAAAGCAATCGCCAGACGTGTGCGTATCTTCATCCTATTTCCTCCAGTCATTGCCCGGTCTGATACCAGATTGCCCCTACAAAAATCCTCCCGCAAAACTGCGTCGGACTTCTGCGCTTTTGCTCCTGATATCTTCCACAAATAGTGTATCATATTTTGCAGATTACGTCTCTAAAAGTATTATAAATAAAAAAGCATGTGCCTTTTTGTGTAATAAAAGAGACTACCGCAAAAGCGGCAGCCCCCTCGTTCTGATCTTATGATTTTTTACGGGCAGATATCCCTGCAGCGTTTCCTACTTTTACAGATACGCCTTTAATTCATCCACCTTATCCAGCTTCTCCCACGGAAGATCCAGATCGTCGCGACCGAAATGTCCGTATGCAGCCGTCTGTTTGTAGATCGGGCGGCGCAGGTCAAGCATCTTGATGATGCCAGCCGGACGCAGGTCAAAGTGCTTGCGGATCATCTCAACCAGCTGATCCTCACGCAACTTGCTGGTTCCGAATGTATCTACCATGATGGAGGTCGGCTGTGCAACACCGATCGCATAGGAAAGCTGAATCTCACATCTGTCTGCCAGTCCAGCTGCTACGATGTTTTTCGCAACATAGCGGGCTGCGTATGCAGCAGAACGATCCACTTTTGTGCAGTCTTTTCCGGAGAATGCGCCGCCGCCGTGACGCGCCATGCCGCCGTAGGTGTCCACAATGATCTTACGTCCGGTCAGACCGCTGTCTCCATGCGGACCGCCGATAACGAAACGTCCGGTCGGATTGATAAAGAATTTTGTATTCTCATCAACCATCTCTGCCGGCAGAATCTCGTCAAATACATATTTTTTAATATCCTTATGGATCTGCTCCTGGGTTACTTCCTCGTCATGCTGGGTGGAAAGAACCACTGCATCCAGACGGGATGGTTTGCCGTTCTCATCGTACTCTACGGTTACCTGTGTCTTGCCGTCCGGGCGCAGGTAGCGCAGGGTTCCGTCTTTGCGGACCTTGGTCAGCTGGCGTGCCAGTTTGTGTGCCAGATAAATCGGATATGGCATATATTCATCCGTTTCGTTGGTCGCATAACCAAACATCATACCCTGATCGCCGGCACCGATTGCCTCCAGCTCCTCGTCGGTCATCTTGTTCTCTTTTGCCTCCAGCGCTTTATCAACTCCCATCGCGATATCCGGGGACTGCTCGTCCAGTGCCACGATCACGCCGCAGGTATCACAGTCAAAACCGTATTTCGCACGGTCATAACCGATCTCACGGACGGTATTGCGGACTACCTTCTGGATATCCACATAGCCTTTCGTTGTGATCTCGCCCATAACCATAACCAGACCGGTTGTCGTCGCCGTCTCACAAGCCACACGGCTCATCGGATCCTGCTCTAAGAGCGCGTCCAGAATCGCATCGGAAATCTGATCACACATTTTATCCGGATGTCCTTCGGTTACTGATTCAGATGTAAAAAGTAATCTCTCCATATTTCCTCCTTTGATAAGTTTGTCATAAGACATAAAAAAAGTCCGCAGCAACACGGACTTGATTATCTCGATCAAATCCTCTTATTGCTCGATAAACCGATCTCCCGGTTCCTCGCTCAGGCTGGCACCTTCCGTTCCCTGCTGAGACCAATTTTCAGTCCCATGTAACGGGGTTGCCGTGACTTCATAGATCCTTTGTATCTCCATCACTCTGAATAAGGGATATATACGAACTTTTTAATTGTTAAAAGTTTCAACAGTACGATAACATACTCCGCGGTGTCTGTCAAGCAATATGTGACACCGCATTCTTTTTTATCAGCCCACTTTGAGTCTGAACTTCTGCGCCTCTTTCTCAGAATCGACTTTCTCGATCACCGCGCCAAGTCCCTGCAGCTTCTTCTCAAAATGCTCATAGCCTCTCTGGATATAACCGATCTCATCAACGGTCGTATATCCTTCCGCTGCCAGCCCCGCAATGACCAGGGCAGCGCCTGCGCGCAGATCTGGTGCCTCCACCTGTGCTCCGGTCAGCTTCTTCACGCCGGTAATGATCGCGGTATTGCCCTCTACCTTGATGCGTCCACCCATACGGGCAAGTTCGTCCACATATTTAAAACGGTTTTCAAAAATACTCTCAGTCACTACACTGGTTCCCTCTGCCAGTGCCAGTGTCACAGTGATCTGCGGCTGCATATCAGTCGGAAATCCCGGATACGGAAGTGTCTTGATATCGGTATGCACATGGCTCGGGCGTCCCACAACACGAACCGCCTCATCAAACTCCGTCACCTCACAGCCCATCTCGATAAGCTTCGCAGAAATTGCTTCCAGATGCTTCGGAATGACATTCTGTACCATCACGTCGCCGCGGGTGATCGCTGCCGCACACATAAATGTACCTGCCTCGATCTGGTCCGGGATGATCGAATATTCGGTTCCATGCAGCTTGTGGACGCCGCGGATGCGGATCACGTCGGTTCCGGCACCCTTGACATTGGCTCCCATGCTGTTTAAGAAGTTCGCCACATCGACGACATGCGGTTCTTTCGCCGGATTCTCGATGATCGTCTCGCCCTCTGCCAGCGTCGCTGCCATCATGATATTGATCGTCGCGCCGACCGACACCATATCCAGATAAATATGGGTACCAACTAAATCAATCGCATGTGCGAGCACCGCGCCATTTTCCACCTGCACCTTCGCACCGAGGGCACGGAAGCCCTTTAAATGCTGGTCGATCGGACGGCTGCCGATGTTGCATCCGCCCGGAAGCGGAACCTGTGCGCTTTTGTACTTGCCAAGCAGGGCGCCAATAAAATAGTAGGAAGCTCGGATCCGGCGGATGTACTCGTCATCCACATGGATCGCATGAATCCCCTTCGCATTGATGCGGACAGTGTGCCGGTCAATCCGGTCTACCATCGCGCCAATCTCCGAAACAGCCTCCAGAAACACGTTGATATCACGCACGTCCGGCAGATTTTCTATTAAAACATCCTCGTCAGTCAGAATCGATGCCGCCAAGATTCCCAGCGCCGCATTCTTCGCTCCGCTGATAGTCACTTCGCCTACCAGCGGATTTCCGCCCTTCATAATAAATTGTTCCATTCTGCACCTCAAAATCTATTATCTTACGATACTTACACGCGCCAGACGGCGCCTCAAATCTTTAATATTTTCTTAAATTTATATCACGTTATCTACATGATTATATCATAACATCTCAATTTGTAAAGCACTGGCTTTCCGTTTATTACTGTTCACGCATATGTGCCCAGTAATGGAATTTGCCGTGGCTTCGCATTTTAATACGGAAAATTCCTGCTGCCACCACGTTTTCTTACGGCACTTTCGGTTCCAAAAGTGCCTACCCGTGAACAGTAATTTCCGTTTTTCCCTTAATTGGAAAGGAAACAAATGAAATCATTGCCTCCGTTTCCCTCGAAAAATGCCGCTGCATCGTTGAGTCCCATCTTATCCGTGTAGGCAAATTCCGTGCCCGGATACCAGAGACAGGAGATGTTGTACGCGTCGTATCCACAGATCAAACCATAGCTTCCGTCTCCCAGATATGCCACCACCGGCATGCCCGCGTAGACAAAGTAGAGAATCTGGTTCAGCGTCAGCCCGCGTGCGTCGATTAACTCTGTGCCATCCGAGGAGGTCGTCTTTCCGTCCGCCATATCCGACAGATAGCGGCTGACGGTTCCCGCCATATTCTGTACGTCGCGGATTGTCTTCGCGTCGCTCCGGTTTGCTCTCACCCAGACAACCCGGTCATTTTCATCCGTTACGAGTCCCATGCCATCGTAAGCTGCCTGCACCGCGCTGGAAAATTCCGCATACGAGCCTTTCAGGCGTCCCTCGCTGTAGGCACTGTAAATCCGCTGTGCAGCCGCGCCATTGTTCTGAAGCACAATCACATCATTTTCTTCTGCTGCCACCTGCTTCGGAACATGCACCTTCGTGCTCCGTGCCGTCTTGCCTGCATCCAGCTTGACGCAGTAGAGACGCCCCTTTGCGCTGTCATTTAACGTAGCGATTCCATCCAGTGGATCTTTCGACACTTCCTCATTACAGACCAGCGTGTCCTCGTCCATCGGCTGATAGCCGCTTCCTATCTGGTGCATCCGTGACAGATGAACCCGGCTGTCCTGAATCCGCACATCCACCAGGCTGACACCCGGCTTCTCATAGCGGGTCTCCATCTCCATATTGCTGCCGACGATCTCGACCGCATACAGCGGAAGCCCCGTCACGCGTCCGTCCATCGTAAGCTGCTCGTTCGGATGGGCAAGCCCGTAGACTAAGTCGGTTCCGACAAATCCGATCAGCCGGATCACGGTCTGATCCGGAAAGGAAATCTCATCCTTCTTGCCTGTCTCCAGATTCATGACATGCAGCTTGGTCGAACGGTAAATATCCGCCCCATCCTGCCACGCAATCCGGGAGGCATCCGTGCTGACTGCAAAATTTTCCTCCGTCAGGCCATCTGCCACCACCATGTACTCTTTTCCCGTCAGATCGATACTGTAAACCGCATGGTTCATCAGCACATACAGTGTCTGGCCGCCGCTTAAGTAGCACAGCTGGTTGATATCCTGGCGCAGGTTGCCGTAATCGGTCGATGCCGGCAGATACAGCCGCTCTGTCAGGGCATTTCCCGCACTATCATAGCGGTACAGCGCGATTCCCGTCGTTCCCTCGTGGTTACCGCGGCTCATATAGCCGTACACGGCAAAATCAATCTGGCCTGCCTCGCTCACATCCAGAATCTTGATTCCGTAGGTATCATAATTGACCCTCGTATCATTCTCGCTCTTGCGGAACGCAAATACCTTTGTGCTCTCTTTTTTTCCTGTATCATAAATCCAGAGCGCCCGGTTTGCCACAAAGGCACGGTATTTCCCCGCTTCATCCTGCATCGACTGCAGATCCTCCGCATCCGAAACCCCCAGCTGAATCCGGTCGCCAGAATAGGCGCTGCTCTCCCCCGTAAAAATCTGGTCCGCGCGGCGGTCATAATTCATCATGTAGATGCGCTGTGCGCCCAGCTTCATCGTGAAGCTCTCGATCACATCGTAATAAGCAGCCGCCTTGCCATCCTTCATCTCACTTACAACATACTTTAAATCGATCGTCCCAATGATGCCCTGCAGCTCCCGCAGATGAATTTCCGGTTCGCTGACCCGCTCCATCGAAAGCCCTTTCCAGGTCAGCTGGCTGAAATCGCTTTTTAACGTCACATGTCCCAACGAACTGTTGTCCGCATTCGGATCCGTCTCCAGATAGGTCGTCAGCTCCCTCGCTGAATCATAATCAAACGTCTTTTCAGAAAAGGACACCGCCAGATCGACCATCTCCTGCACACGGCTCTCCTGCTGCCACATCACGCGCGTGTAAAATAGATCGCCGGGTGCTTTTCCGTCGCGATCGCAATCGTTAAGCGGTATTCGCTTTCCTCCGTCAGAAGGTTCTGGATCGGAAGCTCCGCAGAAACCTCTTCCCCTGACTGTTCCCAGTGGTCAAGCGTTGTCCGTTCTACCAGACGTTCGCCGTCCAGACTGCGGATCTCATACTGCATCCCCGTAATCTGGGAGTCCAGCTTGTCGATCGTCACCGACAGTTTCCGGTCTGCCGGAAGCAGCGTCAGATCCCCGCGTCCAGCCGCTTTCTGGCTGTCCTCCACGAAACCGTCCAGCTCGTTCATCCGCCGCCCCAGAATATTCACATAAGCGACTGGAAGGTTCGCGTCCTCAATCGAGGTATAGGCTGCCCCATCCTCCCGCAGCTGCATCCAGGACCAGGTAAAATAACCGGCTGATGCCAGCACAAATAAAATCAGTAAAATCAGTATCTTTTTCAAGTTTTTCTTCATATATCAAATCAATTCCTTTTATCGCTCCACCATACCAGTTCCGTATCTTCACAGGTACAGGAAAATCTACCCGCCGAACTGTTTCCGTTTTGTCATGCACGCCAAAAACTGCCGCAGGCACCCATCTGTCCCGGCGGCAGCCTTTGTTTCAGTATAACACAAGCAGGCTTCAAATTCCAGAATTTCTATGATTTGTAAGAACTCCGATTGTGTTACTGTTCACACATACGTGCCCAGTAACCCGATTGTTCTTTTTCCAAATCGGTAAAATTCGTTGTCACACCTGGATGTTACCGCATTTTAATTCAGAAAATTCACACCTGAAAATTGCCATTTCAGCACTTCCGACACCGTCTTCGCTCCTGCAGCTCATTCATTAATAAAACCTGAAGAAAATCCTGAAGCGGCGCTCCCCACGGATTCCCCGGTCTCCCCGGACGCGGTCCCGGCGGCGGGGGCGGCGATCCCCACGGATTTCCTGGTCCTCCCGGGCGCGGTCCCGGCGGCGGACTCCATGGACGGCGCTCCTGCGCGGTCAGATTCGGCTCATCCGCCTCCCACACCATATATCCAGCGTTTCCGCCCTTCTGTTCGCCCCGAAGTGGTCCATACCATACATCATTTCCAGGAAGATGCGGCTGTATGCTGGTTCCCGCCAGATTCTCTTCTCTTTCTCCACCAGGAGAATCTATTTTCAGGGAATTTTCCACCATCGCCGTTCCTTCTTCTGTGGATACAGTGCCCACGTCCGCCGCCTTCATATAGGTCGTCAGTGTATCCGTCCTCTCCGTTCCAGCCGGATAAACCTTCTGCCATTTTTCCAGTGCCCGTTTTGTCAGTTTTTCCAGAAAGATCCGATCCGGATATTCATCATAGATGGGACTCCCCTCATACTCCAGCTCATCACAGACCGCTTCCACGCAAAGCTGCATCTGCTTACATGCAGCCGGATAAAGACTCTTAAAATATGCAAAATCCTGCATCGGACTGCCATTCCCCCTTAATTCAAGGCTTACATGGTATCCTATGCAGGATTTATGCGTATCATGTTATTCTCACGTACCGTTTTTCACGTTATCCTCTGCACAGCCAAATCAGCTGTTCCATTTCGCAGTATCGTTCTCATGATGTTTTATCTTTTTAAATAATTCTGTTTCTTTAAACTGTTCTTCAAATTGTCAAAACAGTTTTTCCGGGTACACGCCCTCACGAATCAGCGCCCGGATCGACTCCGTCACGCTCTCCTTATCCTCACGGTAGGTCACACCAAACCAGCAGTCGTGCGTCTCCAGAAGTTTCACCCTTGCGCGCCCGTCGTGGATCATCTGATCGATGATCGTCGGAAGCAGGTACTCCGACTTCACGTCGCCCTCTTTCAGCCCCGCAAGAAACTCTGGAAATCCTTTTTCCAGCTCCTCCACAAAGCCCGGTGTGAGTCCCCACATATTCATCGATACATGCTGGTTCTCCTGAACCGAAACCGGATTCCCCTCTTTGTCCGTCGCCGTCATGCCGTCCGCTGTCTTCTGGATATTGTAGGTTTCGGTTACGCGTTTTAAAATCTCTCCCTCGCCCACCTCACAGACGCCGCGTGTCACGCCGCCGTTCTCGCTGAGCGTATTTGCCAGAATAAAGCCGCCCATGCAGATATCATACACCGGTGCGTTCACGTCCATCTGTTCCACCATGTATGTATGAATCTTTCGGAACACTTCTTTTCCATAATAATCATCCGCATTGATCACCAGGAATGGCTCTTCGACCAGTCCGCGGATGCTCAAAATCGCCTGTCCAGTTCCCCACGGTTTTTTCCGGTCTGCCGGGACACTGAATCCCTCCGGTACATCCGAAAGCTCCTGGAATGCGTATGTCACCGGCGCAATCTTCTCAATCCGGTTCCCGATCACTTCTTTGAAGTCCTCCTCCAAATCATGGCGGATCACAAAGATAATCCGGTCAAATCCAGCTTCCAGCGCGTCATGGATAGAGTAATCCATAATGATCTCCCCATTCGGACCCACCGGCTCCAGCTGTTTGATCCCTCCGCCAAAACGGCTTCCGATTCCGGCTGCCATAATGACAAGTGCTGTTTTTTTCATCTTCCCTCTCCTCGTCCGTATATTTGCTGCCATCTGAACATTATGTAAACAACAACATTTTTACTGCAATCGTATGTCCAGTATAACACAGAACCCCTGTGGTTGCAATCATCCACAGGGGTTTCCATTTCTCCAACAAGGTATCATGGTTACCGTTCACGGGTAGGCACTTTTGGAACCGAAAGTGCCGTAGAAAACGTGGTGGCAGCAGGAATTTGCCGTATTTAAATGCGAAGCCACGGCAAATTCCGTTACTGGGCACGTATGCGTGAACAGTAACTATCTGGGAGCACTTAATGGAACAGCGCCGTCACATTCGCCACTTCCTCCGCTGCCGCCGCACGCGTCAGGGACGATAAATCATAGAAGCAGTAACCGCTCACCTGTCCGGTTGCCCGTCCAGCCTGCACCTCGCGCTTCATGATATCATGATACCGCTGCCACTCCGGCACCTCGTTGCCGTCCACTGCATCTGTTCCGGTCTTATAGAGCGCCAGACCGACATACAGCTTCACATTTCCCTTCTTTTTCAGCGTCACCCACTCATTCAGGCAGTTTGCAAACGCATAGCCCGCTGCCTGGCCGTTCTGCTTCGCCTCAAATCCCCAGTAAATCTGCGGCATCAGGTAATCCACATAGCCGCTCTGGGTCATCCACGCATCCACATCTGTAAACTGTCGGGTATCTTTTCGGAGGTTCTGTAAATATCCCTCCGGGCTGATACCGAACAATGCCTGCGGACGGATCGACTTGACCGCACTATAAACTCCCCTTACCAGCTCATTGACATTATTCCGTCTCCACGCCGCCACACTCAGCGATGTGCCGCCCGCCTGGTACTCCGGATAATCAAACCATGTTTCCGCCTTGCTGTCATCGAGATTCGGATAGAAATAATCATCAAAATGGATGCCGTCCACCTCATAATTCGTCACGATCTCTTTCACACCGTCAATAATCAGCTGGCGCACCTGCGGAATCGCCGGATTGTAATAATACTCACCATTCTGGCACAATACCCACCGGTCATTCGAACTGTCCCCGTCCTTCGCCCACGCGATCGCCGGATTTGACGCACACAGATCCGAATAACGGTTCAGATACCCCGTGATCCGGTACGGATTGATCCACGCATGAAGCTGCAAGCCCCGCTGATGCGCCGCCTGCACCGCATATGCCAGCGGATCATACCCCGGATTCTTTCCCTGTTTTCCAGAGGCAAATTTCGACCACGGGAAATACTGTGACGGATACATCGCATCTCCATCCGGGCGAACCTGTAGGAAAACCGCATTTAACCCCTTCTGTACACAGAGGTCCAGTGTCTGATCCATCGCTTTCTTATATCCAGCCTCATCCTTCGCCCATCCATTCCAGTCCAGATACGAAACCCAGACACCTCTCATCTCTCCACTTCCAGGACTGCCGCCCGATACCGGACCCGCATACGCCTTCGAAACCGGCAGGAACAACATCCCCACCGCCAAAAGAAATGCTGCCACCCAGCCGATCGCCCTCTGTACCTGCTTTGCCATGCAAAATTCCTCCCCTCATTTCCTCCTATTCTACCAAATATTTCCAATAAATACTTTACTTTTTTCTGTCTCTTTTATTTTTCCAATACACAGGGACGAGCCCGCGAGGTCCGAACCGCCTTTCATATATCTTTGTACGCATCTTGAACACAGGTGTCCGAACAGGGCGGACGCAGTCCGTCATGGGCGAACATCTGTAGTGAAAGCAAGCGAACAAAGGTATATCGAAAGGGCGGTTCGAACCTCGTGGGCTCGTCCCGTCATTTTCACAACTATGTGCAAAAAAACCTCCCCTGACAGCCCTAAAGCCGCCAGAAGAGGCATTTTCATCATCACGAACAAAGCTCCCGCTTCTCCTTATAATGATGCTTCTCCTCCAGCATCATATCCTTCACCTTCATCAGGCGGATCTGCGTGCTTCTCTCATTTTCATCCAGCTTCATCGTGATATATTTGATATTTTTGCGCGCCTCCGGAATAATTACGTGTTCCAGCGCATTGACTCTCCGGCGCGTTTTCTCGATCTCGGCTGCCATGAGCTGGCAGGCTTTCTCTGTCTCGGACAGCCGCAGCATATCCGGCAGAATGTCCGCCAGCGACTTGACTGCCCCGTCCAGATCGCTCGAAGTAAACGCAAATCCATACGAGTAAATATCGTTCTCATCCGCCGTCCGGGTCTTATAATGGAACACCGGAATATCGACGCTCATTACGTTTTTCTTGTCTGCTTCCAGATAAACCGCCTGTTTCGGCGCGGCAAGCGCGGTATTTAACGCCTGCTCGGACATCCCGGCTTTAGCGATGACGAAATTCACATTCGCACTCCGGATGCCCGCCTCCACTTTCTGGCGCAGCGCCATATTTTCCCGGACCAGATCCAGGAACTGACGCATCAGCTCATCCCGCTTATCCTTCAGCAGTTTATGTCCCCGCGTGGCTGTCGCCAGCTTCTTTTTCAGCCTCGTAAGCTCCATTCGGGTCGGGTTGACCTGTGTCGATGCCATGCGTACCACCTCTCTCCTGCAATCACTTTGTCACGACAGATCCGCCAGCTCCCGCAGCCGCGTTATGACACGCCACTTTCGTTTTCAAGCGCATCCGCCATGCACAGGCATTTTTACTCTTTCCCATAATACAGATCCAGATACTTCTCATCGATACGTTTCAGCTCGCTTCTGGGCAGGATGGAAAGCAGTTTCCAGCCAATCCGCAGCGTCTCCTCGATATCGCGGTCCGTATTGTAGCCCTGTGAAACATATTCTTTTTCAAAGGCGTCCGCAAATTTTGCATAAATTAAGTCAACATCGGACAATGCCGCCTCGCCCAGGATCACCATGAGTTCCTTCGCTTCCTTGCCGCGCGCATACGCCGCAAAGAGCTGGTTTAAGGTGTTCGAATGGTCGGCACGCGTCTTGCCCTCGCCGATTCCCTTATCTTTCAGACGGGACAGCGACGGAAGTACGTCAATCGGCGGTGTGATGCCCTTGCGGTACAGATCACGGCTTAAGATAATCTGTCCCTCGGTAATATATCCGGTTAAGTCCGGGATCGGGTGCGTCTTGTCATCCTCCGGCATGGTTAAGATCGGAATCATCGTGATCGAACCATTCTTGCCTCTCTGGCGTCCGGCTCTCTCATACAGGGATGCAAGATCCGTGTACATATAACCCGGATAACCACGGCGTCCCGGAACTTCCTTGCGGGCAGCCGAAATCTCTCGCAGCGCATCCGCGTAGTTCGTGATATCCGTCAGGATAACGAGAACGTGCATATTTTTCTCAAATGCCAGATACTCGGCAGCCGTCAGCGCCATACGCGGGGTCGCGATACGCTCAACCGCCGGATCGTTTGCCAGGTTGATAAACAGGACGGTACGGTCGATCGCGCCCGTCTCCTTAAAGCTCTCGGTAAAGAAATGCGCTTCCTCAAAGGTGATACCCATCGCCGCAAAGACAACGGCAAACGGTTCGTCCGTGCCGCGCACCTTCGCCTGTCTCGCAATCTGGGCTGCCAGATTCGCATGCGGCAGACCGGACGCCGAGAAAATCGGCAGTTTCTGACCGCGGACCAGTGTATTCAGACCATCGATCGCGGAAACACCCGTCTGGATAAACTCCTGCGGATAGCTTCTCGCCGCCGGGTTCATCGGCAGACCATTGATATCGCGGCGTTCCTCCGGCAGGATCTCCGGACCGCCGTCGATTGGATTGCCCAGACCGTCAAAGACGCGTCCCAGCATATCCTCCGATACGCCAAGTTCCATCGTTCTGCCTAAAAAACGCACCTTACTATTTGAAAGGTTGATACCCGTGGAACTCTCAAAAAGCTGTACCAGCGCATTGCCGCCGTCGATCTCCAGCACCTTGCAGCGTCTCTTTTCACCGCTCGCCAGCTCAATCTCGCCTAACTCGTCATAGGTAACATTTTCCACGCCCTGCACCAGCATCAGAGGACCTGCAACCTCCTGTATGGTTCTATATTCTTTCGGCATTTAGAATGCCCCCTTTCCAGCCGCATCGGCAACCTCTTTCGCAAGTTCTTCGAGGACTGCCTGATACTCTTTCTCCACGTCTTCTGCCTTCGTATATTTAAAACGTCCGATCTGTTCGCGCACCGGCATCTTGATGAGGTTCTGGATGGACGCGCCGCCTTCCAGTGCCTTCTTCGACTGCTCATAGAACGCCAGCACCAGCTTCATCATGCGGAACTGTTTCTGCAGCGGTGTATACGTGTCAATCTCATGGAAGGAGTTCTGATGCAGGAAATCCTCACGGATCGAGCGCGCCGCTTCCATTTTCAGGCGGTCGATCGGGGACAGTGCATCCATGCCGACCATCTTTACGATCTCCTCCAGCTCTGCCTCTTCCTGCAGAAGGCTCATAAGACCCTGGCGGCAGCTCATCCACTCATCCGATACATTCTCATCAAACCATTTTCCCAGATTGTCCACATACAGGGAATAGCTGGTCAGCCAGTTGATCGCCGGGAAGTGTCGCTTGTACGCCAGCGCCGAATCGAGTCCCCAGAATACCTTGACGATACGCAGCGTCGCCTGAGAAACCGGCTCGGAAATATCGCCGCCTGGCGGAGATACGGCTCCGATCGCAGACAGCGCGCCCTCGCGTCCGTCCCTGCCAAGCAGATAACATGACCGGCACGCTCATAGAACTGTGCCAGACGGCTTCCTAAGTACGCCGGATAACCTTCCTCGCCCGGCATCTCTTCCAGACGGCCCGACATCTCTCGCAGCGCCTCCGCCCATCGGGAGGTGGAATCCGCCATCAGTGCCACCGAATAACCCATGTCGCGGAAATACTCTGCGATCGTAATACCCGTGTAAATTGATGCCTCGCGGGCTGCTACCGGCATATCCGAAGTATTGGCAATCAGCACAGTCCGCTGCATCAGGGAGTGACCGGTCTTCGGATCCTTTAGCTCCGGGAACTCATTTAAAACATCCGTCATCTCGTTGCCGCGCTCGCCGCAGCCGATGTAAACGACGATGTCCGCCTCTGCCCATTTCGCTAACTGATGCTGGATGACAGTCTTGCCGCTTCCGAACGGTCCCGGCACGGCTGCCACGCCGCCCTTGGCGATCGGGAAAAATGCGTCAACGACACGCTGTCCGGTGATCAGCGGTTTTATCGGCGGCAGCTTCGTCTGGTACGGACGTCCGCGCCGAACCGGCCATTTCTGCATCATTGTAAGCTCTTTTTCACCGTTTTCCGTCTCAATGACCGCTACAGTTTCCTCCACCGTAAATTCACCGCTCTTGATCTCTTTGACCGTACCTTTTACACCATACGGCACCATAATTTTATGCTCAATGATCAGCGTCTCCTGCACGGTACCGATGATGTCGCCTGCTTCCACGCTGTCGCCCGCTTTCACGGTCGGCACAAACTGCCATTTCTTATCACGCTTTAAGGACGGAACCTCAACGCCGCGCTTTAAGTTGTTGCTGCCCGTCTCCTTCATGATATCGTCCAGCGGTCGCTGGATTCCATCGTAGATACTCGTCAGGAGCCCCGGTCCCAGTTCAACCGAAAGCGGCACATCCATCGACTCTACCGGCTCGCCAGGTCCTAAACCGGAAGTCTCCTCATATACCTGAATCGACGCTTCATCTCCGTGAATCTCTATGATCTCGCCAATCAGACGTTCGTCGCTGACGCGGACGACGTCAAACATATTGGCATCCCGCATCCCGCTGGCGATAACCAGCGGTCCTGCTACCTTCTTTATCGTTCCTTTGCTCATTGGAAGGTTTCACCCACCTTTCTATCATGCATCTCCAAACAGAATATCCGATCCGACTGCCTGTTCCACCGAATGCTTAACCGACTCCACGCCCTTTCCCGTATTCCCGGAAATCCCCGGAATCAGGATCACGGACGGAAGCGGCTGTTCCCGGTAGCGGTCAATAGCTGTTTCAATCCCGGCAGCCGCCGCCTCGGTGATATAGATCACCGCGTAGGAACCAGAAGCCAGTTCCAGAAATACTTTCTCCGTCTCTTTTACATCGGACACCGGAAATGTCTCCAGTCCCAGCGCCGCAAATCCGTAGATGCTGTCGTAATCTCCGACTACTGCAACCTTATACATACATCTCCCTTATCCTTTCCCGAATCTGTTCCTCCTCAAGACCGTTCAGACGGGCGGTCAGGATGATACGGACCGTTTTAATCTCATTTTCCTTCGCCAGCACATAGGCAACCAGCGGTCCCGCCGTAAACGGGTTGTATTTCTGCGGCTTGATCGTCTCGATCAACTGATTGTCACACCACCGCTCAAACGCCGACGGCGATTCCTTTAATGCCTGCGCGCCGCCCGCATAGCGGGTTCCTTCCAGATACTCGCAGATCGCGCCGGCGCCGCCAAGAGCCGCCTGTGACAGGCGCTCGATATTCAAGCTATCGCACGGTGCCATCGCGCGCCGCATAAAATCCAGATGTTTTCCTGTCTTCTGGGATCGCACCGCTATCTTGATATCCGCCACCGCGACCGTCGTCTCGGCATAATCGCGGATGATCGCGTCGGACGCATTCTTTCCGCACTCATAGATAGCTGCGAGCGCCGCCCGGTCAACGATGATATCGCAGAGCTGCCCGTCGCTCGTATGCAGAAATGTCTCGCTGGCTTCCTTCGCCGCCTCCCGCATATGTGCCGGAAGCGCCTGCCAGTCCTTCTCCGCCACGATCTTCGCCATCCGCACGCCGTCCACCTCACAGTCGTCAAAATAGACATTGCCGTGGCTGCCCGGCGCCGCCGCATCCTTGATCGCCGCCTTTAAATTGTGGTAGAGATCCCCGTAGGAAAGCACTGCCAGGATCGCGTCGTCGCCCTTCAAAAGGTCGCGGACCGTCTCCCAGGTTTTCGTCTTCTCCCGGGTCAGGATCGCCTCCGCGCTGAGCGGTGTATCTGCATCCCCCCAGCCGTGTTCGGTCAGGAAACGCAGTGCCCCCTCGTAGCTTTTTACGGACAGCAGCTGTTCAATCTGTGCGGAGGAAAAAAGCCCATTTTCCAGTGCCCGGATCCGGGCGACCGCGTAGGCATATTTTGTATCAGACATATAAGCCCTCCTTACCTTCTCCCGCCGTTATCCAAACAGCATCGCATGTACCTTGTCCGCCAGCTCATCCCGCTGCGACGCAAACAACGCCCCGGCAGAACAATTTTCCTCGACACCGCCATACACCAGAACAAAGCCCCCGTCGATCTCCCTTGGTTCTTTTTTCAGTACCAGGCTTCCGCCCTTTTCCTGCGCCGTCTTCTCTATCTTTGCCGGAAAATCATCCGGCATCCGCTCTAAATCACGTTTTGAAACATAGATTTCTCCTGCCCGCTCCGTCACGAACCGGGAAAGAAGCTGCTCCATCCATGCAAAATACGCCTCATCCGGCTTTGCCAGCAGCTCCTTGTGTGCCGCCGCAAGCATTTCCTCGATGATCGCCTGCTTTGCCGCAAGGATCGCCTGGCGCTTCTTTAGCGCCGCCGAAGAACGAAGCCGTTCCTCATAGCTTTTTTCACGCTGCGCCGCCGATTTCGCCTGCTCTTCCTCCAGCTTTTTTACCTTTTCACCGGCTGCCGCAAGGGTCGTCTCCGCTTCACCGGCTGCTTTTTCCTGAATCGCAAGCGATTCCTGCTTTGCATCGTCAAGGATCTGAGCAATAATCTTATCTAATCCATTCATACGCTTCACTCCTTAACTGATTTTGATTCTTTCCGCCGTGCCAGATTACAGTGCATTGATTGCCAGAATCGAAACCAGAAGTGCCAGAATCGCATAGGTCTCAACCATCGCCGGGAACAGCATCGCTTTACCAAACTGTTCCGGTTTCTTCGCTACGATACCGATGGAAGCAACCGACGTTCTTCCCTGATGTCTCGCCGATACCAGACCAACCACGCCGATCGGAAGGCATGCTGCCAGATATAAGAGTCCCTGGGAGATCGACATGCTCATGTCAGCGCCGCCGCCAAGAAGACCAATCTTAGAAAGAGCGATGAAACCAACCAGCAGACCGTAGATACCCTGGGTACCCGGAAGCAGCTGGAGCAGAAGCACCTTCGCGAATTTATCCGGATCCTCGGTTACGACTCCGGCTGCTGCCTGACCTGCCACGCCTACGCCGTAGGCTGAACCCATACCTGCAAGAATAACCGCCACTGCAACTCCCAACAATGCAAATACAATTCCGCTCATATTTAATCCTCCTTGATTTCCACGTATTTTGTTATCTGCTTAAACGGACGGAACGCCTTTCCGCCACCCTCATAGAACTTTCCGAAAAACTCGACGTACTGCAGACGGCAGGTATGCACATACGCGCCGAGCAGGTTGATCGCCAGGTTAAACAGGTGTCCGAAGCAGAATACCAGTATAAATACAATCACGCCAAATACATTATTTCCAACCATACTTCCCATCTGGTTGATAACCGATGCGATAACGCCGGTTGCCAGTCCGAGCGCCAGAAGGCGCGAGTAGGAAAGCACATCCGACACCCATCCGGTAATATTGTACAAATCATATGCGCCAAGCGCCAGCCGCAGGAGCGGATTCTTCTTGTCGCGCGCCGACATCACCAGAATTCCCAGCGCGCCCACGATCGCCATTCCCTTTGCCAGCGAATTAAGCACCGGCGGGAATACGATATTCATCTGCGCGATGGAACCAAACAGTTCCGTCGGAAGCAGCATCAGGATCAGCCCCAGAAGCAGGAGGTACCAGAGTACCACGTCGCAGATAAAATCCACAACCTTGCCATCCTTTAAGAGCATATATCCTTTCAGTCCCAGCCCCAGGAATAAGTGAATCACGCCAAATAACATCGAATAAACCAAAAGCTTCATCGGGTCATTTAGCGGGACAAACCAGAGCGCCGGTATCGTCACCGTATGTCCAAAATATGTCCGGCTCACGATGTCCACCGCATCTCCGAAATAACCGCCGAACATGACGCCCCAGAACAGGGTCGAAAGTCCGCAGTACATAAAGAGCCGCAGTGATTTCCGCAGGTTTTCTTCCATCCTTGGGAATTTCTTAAGTGCCAGGAAGCACATCAAAAATACAATAAATCCGTATGCCGCATCTGAAAGCATCAGACCAAACAAAAATACATAGCACGCTGCCATGATGCCGGTCGGGTCCATCTCCCCCTTCGCCGGTAAGCCAAAGGACGCGGTCACGCCCTCCGCCGACGCCGCGAAGGTTCCGTTGGAGAGAAGCACCGGTGCTTCCTCATCCTCCGGCACATCCGAACTTTCCACTGCAAGTTCAAACCGGCTATTCAGCTTCTCCTCCAGTCCTTTCGCATCGCGCTTCGGGATAAATCCCGTGATCATACACGTTTTTTCCGACTGTAAGATCTCGCCGAGCGCCTCATACTTCTGTGCCCGCAGGCGGTAATAGTCGGATAACAATTTCAAATCTTCCCTCGCCGGAGCGCACTGTTTCAGTTCTTCTTCCGTCGCTGCCGCGCGTCCCTCATGCTCTGCCGCCTGCACTTTGAGTTTCTTAGCGTAAGCTGCCGGAACTTCCTCCACCGGACGCGCCGGACGGGCAAATCCAATCGACCGGAGTGCTGTCTCCAGCTTCTCCTCGTCCTCTTTCAGGCAAATTACCGCAATGCAGGTCTGGTCGGCGTCGCTTCCGACAACCTCCAGCTCCCATTTTTCAAGCTGCGGCTCCTGTTTTGCCACCGAAGCGTAAATTTCTTCCTGCGTATAAGCGCCTCCGCCGACCGCGCCGGCTAAGATAGCACACCGTTTCGTCTCCTGATACGCAAGTGGAATCTCCAGCTTCTGCCACGGTTTCAGGCTTTCCGCCTCCGCCAGCAGTCTAAGCGCCGCAGTCTTTTCCTCCGTGATCTGCTTTTGCAGGTTCAAAATGCGTTCCGCCTGACCTAAAAGCGCCTCTGCGTTCGCCTCCGTCTCCCGGTACGCGCCTGCCTTTGCAAGTGGCTTTCCGGCAATCCCAGCAAGCATCGATGTTTCCTCCGGAACCACCGCGGCAAGCACTTCCAATGCGCGGTCCGCCGTCGCCGCATTCCGCTCAAACTTCTGCCGATCCTCCAGCGTGTCCGTCCGCTTAAATACCTCGTCCGGCTCCGCCTCCGCTGTCAGCTCCAGCACTCCGGCAGCCTGCAGAAACTCCATCAGGGACTTACGGTCCTTCTTCAGGGCACAGATACATAGCTTTTGCATCTGCAATACTGCCATATCTACATCCCTCCATTCACTAGACCAGTTCCGCTATGAGCCGGTCAACCACCTCCGGTTTCCGTCTGTCCGCCGTCTCTCTGAGCGTCTGACACTCCGCCTCGGCTTCTGCCAGTGCCTGTTTTACGTACTCCTCCCCTCTGAGAGTCAGTTCTTCTTCCTGCTTCACAGCTGCTTCTTTCCCCCTTTTCTGTGCATCTGCGAGCATTCGATCCGCTTCTGCCTCCGCCTCCGCCTTAACGCGGCGTGCATCCTCCGAAGCCTGCGCGACCAGTTCCGATGCCTTCGCCTCTGCGTCCTCGACCGCCTGGATCGTCTCCTTGATCATTGAACCACCACCTTTTCCCCTAATTTTTTTTCAACAATAATGCAATATCCTTATTATGTTTCACATCCTCCCATTCCATACAATTCGCTGATTCGAAGCATCAAAAGCACATGGAAAATAAATAAGTTTTCTCGCATTTGTATACTATTATAACTTTTTCAATCAGTTTTGTCTATTAAATGTTTTAATTTTGAAAAGATTATACATACATCTTAATTTATGAAAAAAAATTTCGGTTCTCATGAAAAACAGTGTTTGTTTATACAAAAAAGCTGCCAGACAATTGTTGCTCTTCCACAAACCACTGTCTGGCAGTCCCCTATTATATATTTATTTTTATGCGAGCCATCCGATCGAATTAAGGAAATAGACCCACAAAAAGATCGTCACAACCGAGGCGACCGTGCTCAACACGACAAACTGTCCCGCCAGCTCGCCGTCGCCGCCCATGTTCTGCGCCATCGCATAGGACGCCGTCGCAACCGGAGTCGCGTACATTTCAAAGTAAACAAAACGTTCCACACCGGAAAAGCCGAGCAGCGTCGCAACCGCCAGAATCACTGCCGGCAGGATCACCATCTTGACGGTCATCGACGGAACCACATATTTCAGATTGCCGCCGATCGCATTGAAATGCAGCGTTCCGCCCAGTACGAACAGAGCCAGCGGCGTTGTCAGATTGGCAAACTGCTTGATCGGTCCTTCCACGGAAACCGGAAGTTTAATCCCCAACATATGGAAGATAAAGCCCATGAGCGCACCGCGGATCATCGGATTTTTCAGGATATTCTTAATCAAAACGAAAACCGGGACCTTGCCGCCCCGGAACAATTCCAGAATCACGACCGCCGTTATGTTGTAGACCGGAATCACGATCGCCACCATCATCGTCGCCAGCAGTGTTCCCTCCTCACCGAACACGCTGGTTGCCAGCGGAATGCCGAACAGGACGAAATTGCTGCGGTAAATCGCCTGGATGATAACGCCGCGCCGCTCATTTTCCTTTACCAGACGCGGAACCACAGCAAGCAGAACCGCCTGCAAAAGCAGCACGCTGATAATGGCGACTGCCACCAGACGCAGATTTAATGTCATTCCCTCCGGAATGGAATACAGGTTGTTAAACATCAGAATCGGAAAGAATGCCTGAAAGATCACTTTATTCAGGCGCTTCATAAAATCCTCATCCGCCAGCCCCGACATCCTGACTCCATATCCAAATGCGATATAGAGCAGAAACGGAAGGACTGTATTAAGTGCAAATAAAAAATTTTCCATATAATTCCTGCCACTTTCTTCTTAATTGCTTTGTTCTGGACGCGGTTTCTATCCAGTCAGGCCGCCCCCCTTTAATCACCAGATTTATTATATACCCCATCCAAGAAATCGACAAGAAAAATTCAAGCGCGCCAGCCTCATAAACAGTTCCGAAAAAGTTTCGAATTATGTAATACTCGTTTAGATTTATTTTAGATATTGGTCAAAATATGGACACAATTATCCAGTATTATAATGGCATAACATCAATGAGGCAGATGGCACTAAGGAATGCGCGCAATTGTTATCTGGCTCGACTAACAACAATTTCCTTTATATAGATATTTCTTCGCAGTCTTTTATCCCCCTTCGGCTGTGAAGAACACCCACCTTGGGTACAAAAAAGAGACGGTTTGACGCCGTCTCTTTTTATGTACTCTGCAAACTACCAGGAAAGCACCTCATGGCCATCCTCGGTTACCAGCACCTGAATCTCCCACTGGGCGGATGCTTTTCCATCCTTCGTGTATACACTCCAGTCGTCGTCGCCATCCACGAATACTTCCTCGGTTCCCTCGTTGATCATCGGCTCGATCGTGAACATCATGCCCGGTGCAAACATCATGCCGGTGCCTCTCTGACCAATATATCCAACCCACGGGTCCTCATGGAACTCGATGCCAACGCCGTGACCGCCGATCTCACGAACCACAGAATAGCCATTTTCTTCCGCATGCTTCTGGACCGCTTCCGCCATATCGCCCATGAAGCCCCACGGTTTTACCTGCTCCAGACCTAATTCCACACACTCTTTGACAACGTTCACCAGTTTTTTATGTTCCGGGCTGACATTTCCGATACAGAACATACGGGAAGAATCCGCATAATAGCCGTGATAAATGGTCGAAACATCCACGTTGATAATATCGCCATCCTTTAATACGACATCCGCCGACGGAATGCCATGGCAGACCTGGTCATTGATGGATGTGCACACGCTCTTCGGGAATCCTTCATAGCCAAGCGGCGCCGGAATTCCGCCCATGCGGGTCGTCTCATTGTATACCCACTGATCGATCTCCTCGGTTGTGACGCCAGCTTTGATATGCTCAGCCACATAGTCCAGAACTGCCACATTGATCTTGCAGCTCTCGCGGATCCCCTCGATCTGCTCCGGGGTCTTGATCATGTCGTGATCCGGGATCTGATATCCGGCATCCGCCGCCTCCATCAGCTTCTCATCAAATGCCTCATGGCAATGTTTGTACTTCTTTCCACTTCCACACCAGCACAGATCATTTCTTCCTAATTTTTTCATCTTATTTTCATTCCTTTCGCCCTGCACTCCGGCAGCCCGTTTGTCACTCTCTAACAGGCGGGTCAGCCTGCTTCCCTCAATCGGGAGACTGTTTGGAGTTTAACACACTGACGCTGAAAATGCAATGAAATCGCCCTTATCCAGCCAGATTCTCAATAATTGTGTTACTGTTTTTATCCCAAATTTTCACGATTTTTTCAACTTTTTAACAGTCTTCCTCTCTATTTTTCAGAAGAAACATTGTATAATAGAAGCATCCATATGAATTTTTTGAAAGGAGACTTTCTTTATTTAAATGAAACATTCAAGTAAACCTTCTGTTTCTGGAACTTCCAATGAAACTTTCCTGAAAACAGAATCAGCCAGCAGCCTTCAAGGTTCAGCCGAACCCAACTCTCCGGATACCAGCACTTCCAATGGCAGCGAAACATATCCACACAAAATTGACGCCTTAAAAAATTGGTTCCGGACCCGCCCGATCGTTGAAAAATTCTGTGCGCTTCCGACATACATACAGAGCTGGGGACTTACCCTGTTTTTCATGGGTACCGCCACGATCATCGCGTTCTGCTTTTTTCATGCGCTCAAAAATCCGACTGCCAACATCGCGCTAACATACATTCTGGCGGTCTTTTTGGTAGCGCGTTTTACGGACGGATACAGCTTCGGTCTGTTCTCCTCCTTTGTCGGCGTTGTCTGCGTCAATTTTCTGTTCACGTATCCGTATTTCGCGCTGGATTTCACGATGGCCGGCTATCCGATTACCTTCGTGGCAATGTTTTCAATTTCCAGCATTACAAGCGCCATCACAAGCAACATGAAAACACAGGCGCGCGTGCTGGCAGAACGTGAAAAGATGCTGATGGAAGCGGAAAAGGAAAAGATGCGGGCGAATCTGCTGCGGGCAATCTCCCACGACCTCCGCACCCCACTTACCAGCATCATCGGTTCCAGTACCGTATATCTGGAAAATGGAAGCAGCCTCCCGGAGGTTGAGAAAAATGCGCTGGTGCGCCATATTCTTGAGGACTCTAACTGGCTCTTAAACATGGTTGAAAACCTGCTCTCCGTCACGCGTATCAACAATGAGACGGCAAAGGTAACTAAGACCTCAGAACCGGTCGAGGAAGTTCTCTCCGAGGCGATGATCCGCTTAAAAAAGAGACTTCCAGATGCCAATATCCATGTGCGCGTGCCGGAGGAATTCCTGATGGTCCCGATGGACGCCGTCCTCATCGAACAGGTTCTCATCAACCTGCTGGAAAATGCCGTTGTCCATGCTGAAAGCACCGAGCCGATCGAGTGCTATGTGGAATCACTTTCCGACTATGCGATTTTCCACGTGCGCGATTACGGCGTCGGCATCCCGCCGGAGAAGCTGGCAACCATCTTTGACGGCTCTTCTTCCACGACCAGCACTTCGCCGGATGGACGAAAGGGCATGGGAATCGGGCTTTCCATCTGTAAAACGATCATTCTCGCCCACGGCGGCGAAATCAAGGCAATCAACCACACGCGCGGTGCCGAATTTTACTTTACCCTTCCAAAGGAGGACAAATAACATGACACATAAACTTTCTATTTTATTAGTAGAAGATGAAAAAAACATCTGCGACTTCATCTCCACCTCCCTGTCCGCACAGGATTACCGCATTTCCACCGCACACACGGGAAAAGAAGCACTTCCGATCATCACGTCCCAGTGCCCGGATCTGATTCTCCTCGACCTGGGGCTTCCAGACATGGACGGCATAGAGATCATCCGCCAGGTCCGCACCTGGTCCAGCGTCCCGATCATCGTCCTCTCCGCCCGCACGCAGGAACAGGAAAAGGTACGTGCGCTCGACCTTGGCGCGGATGATTATCTGACCAAGCCGATCGGCACCTCCGAGCTTCTCGCGCGCATCCGGACTGCCCTGCGCCACAGCAACCGCTTAAACACAGCTTCTCCGCTTTATAAGCGCCCATTCCATGCAAAGGGACTGACGATCGATTTTGAAAAACATCTGGTATCGGTTGATGGAAGGGATGTCCATCTGACGCAGATCGAGTTTAAGATTATCTCCCTGCTGGCACAGAATTCCGGCA
Organism: Clostridium sp. AF21-20LB; assembly: GCF_003478795.1. Classification (NCBI taxonomy): domain Bacteria; kingdom Bacillati; phylum Bacillota; class Clostridia; order Eubacteriales; family Clostridiaceae; genus Clostridium; species Clostridium sp. AF21-20LB. The sequence continues at coordinate 242,523 of NZ_QUGD01000001.1, forward strand.
GAGTCATGACGTATGATACGATTATTTCGAATATCTGGGGTCCCTATGCGGACGATGATAACAGTATTCTGCGCGTGAATATGGCACATATTCGAAGGAAACTGGAGCAGAATCCAGCGGAACCGCAGTATGTGTTTACGGAGATCGGGATTGGGTATCGGATGATTGAGGATGAGATGCAGTAATAGATTGATTGATTGTCGTGATGCAGAAAGAGGCGTCCGGGAATCTGCGCCGCCTGCGTCTCCAATTATCATTGTTCGCTTGCTTTCGCTACATCTGTTCGTCTGGATCGGACAAAAATGTCCGCCCCAGCCGGACAGCTGGCGTGGGATGCGTACAATCGATAATTGGAACGCTGGCTCTACAGATTCCCGGACGCCACTTTCCTCTTGTTATGTTATGGATCGCTTTTGCCTGCCAGCCTTTGCTTTGCTCGGCTGGCTTTTGATTGTCTATTTTTGTTTTTGTCTGTTTTTTATTCTACTTCGCTTTCAATGACTCCATCATATAAACCAATTAAGTCTTCATAGCCATCCGTGGATGGAAGTGTCACTACGACCGGCTCGCCCGGGTTCTGGACTTCGGTCTCCATCAGGGTGATGCAGGTCATCGGCTGGTCGAGGACTTCCATGTTGTATACGATATAGTTTGTCATATAGATAATGTAATCGTTGTCATCCAGCACGTAAGCGCCTTTCATTTCCTGGATGTTCATGTCCAGATTGACATCGGTGCCGAGTGTGTTCATCACGGTTCCGAGGGCTTCTTTGACGTTCTTGTTTAGCTTCTTTGGATTTGCCTCATATGCCAGCACACGTTTTCCATTGACCTCGTTTAAGGAAATGCCCTTCATATAGCTGGATTCCATATTGCTGGTGTTGACTCCGGTCTGGACGGAGGATATGATCTGCTCTAATGGCATCGGGTATTTCAGTTTGACACCGTTGGCATCTACGTAATAGTAGCCGTCCGTATAAAAAACCTGTGAATAGCTGTCCTGTCCCAGAATCGAGGAAGCGACCTGTGCCAGGTACTTGAGATCGGTGGTATCCTGCATATCCATCTCTGCATGCATCGCCATATCAACTTTCATCTGACCGTCCGGAATGACATCCTTTGCAAGTATGACCGAATGGACGCCGCTCTGAATCTCCGCGGACTGAATCGTATTGTTCTTCTCCATCACCCGGTCAAATACCTCCGCCGGATTTTCGGCTGCAAATGCGGTTGTTGACATCGTCATAATGGCTGCTGCACTCACAAGTGCGGTTGCTAATTTTTTCATCCCTGTTTCCTCCTGTCTGCTGCCGGGCTTATGTCGTATTTCCCTATATAACTTTCTGCCCTATCTATAACCCATTTTCGAGCTGTGTCGGCAACCCAGCTTTTGTTCCTGAAATTCACGTTTCTGGACACGAAAACCACTCCGACTTTATCTTCAGTATATATAATTTGGCATCGCTTGTAAACCATATCGGCGGATACTTTCCCTTACATTTTTATTACATCTGACGGCTCTTTCGATTCCAAAAGTGCCTGCTTTTGAGTATTCTTTCTTTTCCGGTTATTATATACAAACATGAAAATTGCCATCAGGCAGATAATTCCATATCCGAGGAAACTCCAGCCGTCCGGCACCTGCCCGAAGATAAAGAAACCGAGCATCGTCGAGAAGATCAGCTGCGAATAATCGTAGATGGAAATACGGCTCGCCGGGGCATAGCGGTATGCCGCCGTGATCGCAAACTGTCCGCCCGCCGCCACGCAGCCCGCCAAAAGCAGGATCCCCATCTGCTGCCAGGTCATCGGATGATAGTCAAAAATCAGCCACGGCAGCACAACCACACAGGAAAATACCGAGAAAAACAGCACGATCACCGGTCCCTTTTCTCCTGCCTCTCCCAGTTTCCGCACCATCGTGTACGCCGCGCCCGCGCAGATGCCGCCGAAAAAGCCCAGCAGCGACGGCACAAGTGCCAGATTGGAGAATGTCGGCTTTACCACGAATATACTGCCGAGAAACGCACCGAAGATCAGCGAAAGCTGAATTGGCATAACTTTTTCCTTTAAGATCAGCCAGCTGAACAGCACTGTAAAAAACGGCGACATTTTATTTAGAATCGATGCGTCCGCCAGCACCAGATGATCCACCGCATAAAAGTTACACAGCACTCCCATCGTGCCGAAAATTGACCGCATCAGAAAATACGGCAGATTTTCCCTGCGGATACGAAACGGCTCTCCCGCCCGCAAAAGCAAAACAACCGCTGCCAGCGCCGCCACAAGATTGCGAAAAAAACTCTTCTGCATCGACGGCAGATCGCCCGCCAAATGTACAAACATACTCATCAGCGCAAAACAGAACGCAGACAGCACCAGGCAGGCAATTCCGCGGTATTCCTGCTTCCGGGTGTCCGGATGATTTTCTACCATGTTTTCATTCCCCTTTCCGTCTTCCTATCTTCCAGTATACGCACATCCCACATTTTTGTCTATTCTTGACACAAATTTGTTTCCATACTAAAATAGAGAAACCATTAACAACACTATCTTTTGTAAGGAGCCTGTTATTTTGCTGAAATTATTCCATTCCCTCGATTTAAAACTAAAATCCTGCCTGATTGCACTGTTTGGAAGTGCATTTCTGGCATTTGGCCTGTACCATGTCCATTCCTTTTCCGGTGTCACCGAGGGCGGTGTCTTAGGAATGACGCTTCTGCTTGAGCACTGGTTCCATATCTCCCCATCCGTGTCCGGCTTCATCATGAACCTCGCCTGCTACGCGATGGGATGGAAACTTCTGGGGCGGCAGTTCATCGCCTACTCCATTCTTTCCAGCGCCAGCTTCTCCCTGTCTTACCGGATCTGTGAGCAGTTTCCGCCCCTGTGGCCGCAGCTTGCCGATATGCCGCTTGCCGCATCCCTGCTCGGCGCGGTCTTCGTCGGCGTCGGTGCCGGGCTCTGCGTGCGGATCGGCGGTGCCCCGGGCGGAGACGATGCGCTTGCGATGAGCCTTTCCCACGTGACGCACATCAAAATCCAGTGGATCTACCTCCTGTCCGATTTTGCTGTACTGGTGCTTTCACTGAGCTACATTCCGTTAAACCGCATGGTATATTCCATCCTCACGGTACTCCTGTCCGGACAGATCATCGGGTTTGTGCAGACCGCGGGAACACATCCAGTGGAAAATATGGAACTTGATCGTTTTCATACGGTTCTCCCGGTTTCAAACGTGCCTACCCGTGAACAGTAATGAATTTTCTATATTTTTTGATTTTTTTAAAAAAACGCTTGCCAAATCAACCGACCTATGATATTATATAACTCGTTGAAGCGATGCTTCAGAAATGCGCGAGTGGCTCAGTTGGTGGAGCGCGACCTTGCCAAGGTCGAGGCCGCGGGTTCGAGTCCCGTCTCGCGCTCTTTTTATTTATAGCGGAAACCTTTTCATTTTCATGAGGGTTTCCGCTATTTTCGTTACTGGTCACAGTTACACTTTTTCTTTTTCAAGGGAGTATTTTACCATGATACAAAAAGTAAGTTCTTTTCTCAAAAAGGATACCGTTTTAACCATCGCCCTGGCTCTGGCTGTCCTTTCCATGTTTATCATACCACCGTCTGCCGGATACCTGGGATATCTGGATCTGCACACACTGATCCTGCTCTTTGGCCTGATGACAGCAACCACAGGCCTCCAAAACATCGGTTTCTTTCGACAGCTCGGGGAATTACTGCTGCTTCGAATCCATTCACTCAGGCAGCTGGAACAGCTTCTGATTCTTCTGTGTTTCTTTTCCAGCATGCTGATCACCAACGATGTGGCCTTAATTACCTTCGTTCCATTCGCTCTGGAACTACTGCGGATGGTAAACCGCAAAGACCGGATCGTTCCGGTTGTCGTCTGCCAGACACTGGCAGCCAACCTCGGCAGCATGACAACTCCGGTGGGGAATCCCCAGAATCTGTATCTGTATTCCCACTTTGAGCTTTCACTTGATACATTTATCCGGAGCATCGGTCCATTTTCGCTGCTTTCATTGGTTTTGCTGCTGCTCGTCACAATGTTTACACCAAGGGAGACTATCTCACTAGATACAGCCGGTAGAGATACAACCTCCGATGAGACCTTTCCTAAACGCTGCCTTTTCTGCTGTCTGGGAATGTTTTTCCTGTGCCTTTGCACCGTAGCCGGTCTTCTGCCTCTTCCAATCCTGTTTATCTGCATTCTGGCGATTGGCTGTCTGGCAGACCCGAAGATCTTCTGTCAGGTAGATTACTCTCTCATCCTGACTTTTATCGGATTCTTCATCTTCATCGGGAATCTGAAACACATTCCTGCGGTAAGCTCCCTGCTTTCCAGTATGATCACGGGACACGAAGTGATAGTCTCCGTTCTGGCCAGCCAGGTAATCAGCAACGTTCCGGCCGCCATCCTGTTGTCCGGATTTACCGAAAAAGGAGTTTCCCTTCTGATCGGAACTAACCTCGGCGGTCTCGGCACCCTGATCGCATCCATGGCGAGTCTTATTTCTTACAAATATATCGTCCGCTCCTGCCCAGAGAAAAAAGGAATCTACTTCCGCTGGTTCACAATTGCAAATGCGGGATTTCTAGCAGTCCTGATGGCGGTATATTTTCTGGTTTTTTATAGCATCTGATAAAAAAGAATGTGCCTTGGCACATCCGGGCGTCTCGCGCGGTCGCTTGCGACATGTTTCTGCTTCGCGCGAGTGCGCATCCTCGCGGAGCGTTTTTTGTTTCATAGGACGTAATTTCCTATGAAACAAGAAAGCCCCCAGAGCGGCAACTCTGGGGGCTTTCTTAATTTTAGACAACAAAAAGCGGGTGATGGGAATCGAACCCACGTATCCAGCTTGGAAGGCTGGTGTTCTACCATTGAACTACACCCGCATGATAAATTATGAAATTGTAATGCCCAGAACCGGAATCGAACCAGTGACACGAGGATTTTCAGTCCTCTGCTCTACCAACTGAGCTATCTGGGCATCCTGAGGAATCCTGTGATTCTCATGTTCGCTTTCGTCTTTTGTTCAGCGACATGTGTTATTATACTAGAGGGTCTTTTAAATGTCAACTGTTTTTTTTATTTTTCTAAACTTTTTCAAAAACTTTTTCAACTTGCTGTTCCTGCCGCACAGCCAGCGTCCACATCTTCATCTCCAAATTTTCCGTAAACAACGGAAAAACAGACCTTTTTTCATTTTCCTGCATCTTTTTGATTTTGATGGTTGACAAATCCTTTTGGGTGTGTTTATAATGCATGTAACGAAGAACACAGATAAACCGATGAGGAAGAAGAGTATCTGACCTATGTATCGCCACAGAGAGTTCCGGATGGTGGAAACGGAACGCCTTACCGTCAGTGAATGGACTTCCGAGGGCAGCCTTGAACGATTGTGAATTGTTTCAGTAGGGGCTGACGGGACCCCACCCGTTATCCATCGGGGCACGTATGATGGTACGTGTAAGCGAGTGGACATTTTCACAAATGTCAATTTGGGTGGTATCGCAGAAGTTTACGCTTTTGTCCCATGTATAGGGACAGGGGCGTTTTTTAGTTTCTGGAAACACATTCTCAGTAAAATCTTTCATCACGGCGCGCGGCGCCAAACCAAAGAGAATCTTCTTTCCAGACACATTCTTTACTCTGCTCCGGCAAGGCAGACTGATACATCTGCCATCCAAAACAAATATCAAAATAAGAATAAAGAATGGAGAAAATGACTATGAAAAAGAATCTGAAAAAATTATTTGCACTTGGATGCACCGCAGCCCTGACACTGACAACCGCAGGATGCTCTTCCAGCACATCCAGCAACGCTTCCGAAGCAGACACCACCGCTGAAACCTCTCAGGAAGCTTCCGCGGACAAAGAAATTTATAATGTAGCGATTGTCAAACAGCTCGACCACGCTTCCCTTGATGAGATTGCAAATGCAGTCGAGGCAGAGTTAGATAAAATCGCCGAGGATAACAATGTAACCATTCACTACGAGCTGTACTCCGGCCAGAATGACCAGACAACCTTAAAGCAGATTGGTGATCAGGCGGTTGCTGACGGTGTTGACGCCATCATCCCGATTGCGACCCTGGCTGCACAGGTAGCGACCGTATCCGCACAGCAGACCCAGACACCGGTTGTCTACGCCGCTGTTTCCGATCCGGAAGCCGCTGAGCTGACCGGCATCGACTATGTAACCGGTACCAGCGATGCGCTGAACACCGAGAAAATCATGGATATGATTTTTGCCGCAAACCCAGATGTTAAAAATGTGGGGCTTTTATATTCCTTATCCGAGGCAAACTCAACCAAACCGATCGCGGATGCAAAGGCATACTTAGACGAAAAAGGCATCTCCTACACCGAGCAGACTGCAAATACCAACGACGAAGTAATTACCGCTGCCTCCTCCCTGGTTGCTGACAAAGTAGACGCTGTCTTCACTCCTACCGACAATGTCATCATGGCAGCTGAGCTGGCTATCTTCAAGGATCTGGCCGATGCAGGCATCCCGCACTATGCCGGCGCTGATTCCTTCGTCCGCAATGGTGCATTTGCCACCTGCGGCGTCAACTACACGGCTCTTGGTACACAGACCGCTGACCTTGCTTATCAGGCAATCACCGAAGGCATGGACGGCATGGAAGACTACTACACCGCAGAAGGCGGCATCGTAACCGTAAATACCGAGACTGCCAAAGCCTGAATATCGACACAGCTGTATTCAAAGATTTTGGCGATGTTGTAGAGGTTACGACCACCGAGGACTAATACCCCTCATCCGGCGGCACTTTGATTTTCATTTGACTGACTTTCATGTACTCTCAGAACCGTAAGACAGACCAGACGCCAGCCGTATCCCCCGCTTACCACGCGGCTGGCGCATCTGCCTTATGAACGTTCTGGGAGTACCGATCATTCTACGGAGGTAATTTCCCATGCTTCATATTTTACAAACCGCTCTGGAACTGGGATTTCTGTATGCGCTGGTGCCGATGGCGCTGTTCTTGAGTTTCCGCATACTGGACATCGCGGATATGACAACGGACGGCTGTTTCGTCCTCGGCACAGCGGTATCCGTCACAATGGCTGCGGCAGGGCATCCATTTCTCGCGGTTCCGGCTGCTATGCTTGCAGGCATCTGCGCCGGATTTATCACCGCATTTCAGCAAACCCGTCTCGGCGTGCCGTCCATTCTCGCCGGTATCATCACCAATATGGGGCTCTACACCATCAATCTGATGGTAATGGGCTGGAGTGCAACGTGAGTCTTTTAAAGACAGAGACCATCTTTTCCCTGCTTCAGAAAACCGGTATCGGGGGTGACTGGTATGAAGCACTTCTGGCAATCTGCGTAACTATGCTTGCGGGCGCACTGCTCGTCTATTTTCTCGGTACCCGTCTGGGACTCTCCATCCGGGCAACCGGCAACAACATTGACATGGTGCGCGCCTCCTCGATCAACCCGACATTTACCATTACGGTCGGCTTATGCATCGCCAATGCGCTGACCGCACTCTCCGGCGCAATGGTCGGTCAGTACCAGAATACCGCCGACATCAACGGCGGCACGGGTATCGTCGTGATCGGTCTTGCCTGCCTGATCATCGGTGAAACCGTCCTCGGACGCCGCGGCGTGGCAAGAGGTGTCATCGCCACCGTCATCGGTTCGATTATTTACCGTTTTATCTACGCTATCGTCCTGTATACAAAAATCATGCCTGTACAGGGGCTGAAACTGGTCACCGCTGTGATCGTAGCGCTGGCAATCGCATTTCCGACGATCCGGAAATGGGCGGCATTCCAGACACGTAAAAATGCAGCGGCACGCCGGAAGGGAGGACACGGAGCATGTTAAATATTCAGTCGATATCAAAAACCTTTAATCCGGGAACTGTCAACGCCAAACAGGCGCTCTCCGGGCTGTCCCTGCATCTGGATCACGGAGATTTCGTGACAATCATTGGCTCCAACGGCGCCGGAAAATCGACCCTGTTCAATGCGATTGCCGGCAGCTTCTACGTCGATGACGGCTTTATCGAGCTGGACGGCGAGGATATCACCTATATGCCGGAGCACAAGCGCAGCCTGATGGTCGGCCGCCTCTTCCAGGACCCGTTAAAGGGAACGGCGCCGGGCATGACGATCGAAGAAAATCTTGCCCTCGCCTATCTGCGGACTGCAAAGGGGAAATCTCCATTTTCCCGCATTTCCAAGAAAGATAAAGATGCGTTCCGCGAACGCCTCTCCCTCTTAAATATGGGGCTTGAAGACCGGATGACCCAGCCGGTCGGACTTCTCTCCGGCGGTCAGCGCCAGGCGCTCACCCTGCTCATGGCAACCCTCATCACGCCGAAGCTTCTGCTGCTCGATGAGCACACTGCCGCCCTCGATCCGGGAACAGCTGAAAAAGTACTGGAGCTGACGAAAAATATCGTTGCTGAGGAGAAAATCACCTGCCTGATGATCACCCACAATATGAACCAGGCTCTGGAGCTCGGAAACCGCACGCTCATGATGGCAAACGGAAATATCGTGCTCGACGTCGGCGGCGCAGAGCGCGCTTCCATGACTGTCGAGGATCTGATCGCCCGCTTCAAGACCGGCGCAGGCCACGCGCTGGATAATGACCGGATTTTATTGTCGGAATAATTTTAAAAAAGCAAAAAATTCAAAAAAGTCCCATCCTTTCAGATTTGAATCTGCATAAGGATGGGACTTTTTTATATTTCTCTTATCCAATTTCTATTTCCCAAGCACATCCGAAAGCGCTGCAAACTGCGCCAGCGTCAGCGTCTCGCCGCGCACGGACGGGGAAAGTCCCAGCGACTCGATTGCGGCTGCGATCTCTTCCTTGCTAAAGGAGAGATCCTGCGCGTTGGAAAGCCCGTTCTGCAGGGTTTTCCGGCGCTGGTTGAAGGACGCGCGGATGAGACGGAACATTAAATCTTTATCCTTTACCTCCACCGGCGGCTTCGCATGGCGGGTCAGACGGATGACCGCTGAGCCGACATTCGGACGCGGAATGAAACAGTTCGGCGGCACATTTGCCACGATGTATGGCTCGGCATAATACTGAACCGCCAGCGACAGCGCGCCGTAATCCTTCGAGCCCGGACCAACCTGCATCCGGTCTGCGACCTCTTTCTGCACCATAACCGTAATATTGTCGATCGGCGCACCGCTCTCAAACAGCCCCATGATGATCGGGGTCGTGATATAGTACGGCAGGTTCGCCACGACCTTAACCGGACGTCCGCCGCCTTTTTCTTCCGCCATTTTTTTTTATGTCAATCTTTAAAATATCTTCATTGATAACAGTTACATTTTCGCAGTCCTGAAGCGTATCTTTTAAGATCGGAATCAGATTTGTGTCGATCTCCACGGCGATGACCTGTCCTGCCGCCTGTGAAAGGCGCTGTGTCATCGTACCGATGCCAGGACCGACTTCCAGGACGGTGTCCTCCTTGGTCATGCCCGCCGCTGAGATAATCTTGTCCAGCACGTGCGTATCAATCAGAAAATTCTGACCGAATTTTTTCTGGAAGGCAAAATTGTATTTCTGTATTACTTCGATTGTATTCTTCGGGTTTCCAAGATCCATTCCGAAAATCCTTTCCCGGAGTCCGGAACCTGACCGAGACACCACCCAGCCAGATTCCTCCTCTCTTCTTTACATTAACCGGTACAGCCTCCGCGCATTCTCTTCAGTCGCACGGACGATCTCTTCCGGTGTACATTTCTTGATTTCTGCCAGCTTTTCCGCCACATATGGCAGGTTCAGTGAGGAGTTGCGTTTGCCGCGGTTGGGAACCGGAGCGAGGTAGGGGCAGTCGGTTTCGAGTACCAGACGGTCGAGCGGCGCCATCTCGGCTACTTCCAGAAGCTTTTTCGCGTTCTTGAAAGTCAGTACGCCGCCGATGCCTAAGTAAAAGCCCATCTTTAAATACTCTGCCGCCATCTCTTTTCCATAGGAGAAGCAATGAATCACACCGCCTATCTCCCCGGAGTGCTCCTCCTTCATGATATCGAGCGTATCCTTCGCCGCGTCGCGGCTGTGGATGATGACTGGAAGTTTTAATTCCCGCGCCAGATTTAACTGGCGGTGGAACCATTTCTTCTGGGTCCCATGATCCGGCTCTTCCCAGTAATAGTCGAGACCGATCTCGCCGATCGCCACGATCTTCCCGGACTGTGCCAGCACACGGAGTTCGGCAAATTTTTCCTCGTCAAGCTCCGCCGTGCTGCTCGGATGGACACCTGCTGCCCCATAGATAAACGGATATTTTTCCGTCAGGGCAATCGTCGTCTTCGTACTTGCCATATCTGCGCCGACATTGACGACCGTGCCGATCCCGCCTGCTGCCAGACCGGAAAGCAGTTCTTCCCGGTCCCCGTCAAAGGCTCATCATCGTAATGAGCGTGTGTATCAAATATCATATAAGTTATATTCCTTTTTTTCTTAGCAGATCTCCGCACCCGCCGGCATCTCTTTCTCCGTTGTCATCAGGGACAGCTTTCCGTCTGCATCCTCGGCACACAAAATCATGCCCTCGGAGAGCAGACCTGCCAATTTCGCCGGTTTTAAGTTGGTCACAACCATGACTCTCTTGCCGACCATCTCCTCCGGGGAGTAGGAATGCTTGATGCCGCTGATGATCTGGCGCACCTTGCTTCCGACCTGAACCTGGGAGCAGAGAAGCTTCTTGGACTTCGGAACTGCCTCGCAGGAGAGGATCACGCCAACCTGGAACTGCAGTTTTGCAAAATCATCGTAGGTAATCTCTGCTTTCGGCTCGATATCGATGCCCTCGGCTTTCTCGTCCTCTTCCTTCTCCGGCTCTGCCTTTGCAGCAACTGCCTTCTTCTGCTCTTCCTGGATAACTTTGACTTTCTTCATCACATCGTCGAGTTTCAGGCGGGCAAAGAGAACCTCCGGCTCCTCAGTCACCTTATTTCCGGACGGATAACGGCCAAATTCATCCATCTGTGGCAGTTCACGTTTTACGGTATTTAATTCTTTTAAGATCTTCTCAGAGGTCTCCGGCATGAAGGATTCAAGCAGGGACGCACCGATCGTGATAGACTCAACCAGGTTGTAGAGAACAGTCGCAAGACGATCCTGCTTGTCCTCTTCCTTTGCCAGAATCCACGGGGTTGTCTCGTCAATGTATTTGTTGCTGCGGCGGAAAATATTGAAGATCTCGGTGATCGCATCGGCAACGCGCAGCTTATCCATCTTCTCATCAACCTTGCGGACTGCTTCCAGCACTACCTTCTTCAGATCCTCGTCCACCGGCTCCGTCACGCCCTTGTCGGCTACCACGCCGCCAAAGTACTGGTTCGTCATCGATACCGTTCTCTTTACGAGGTTGCCGAGGATATTTGCCAGATCCGAGTTCAGTCTCTCTACCATCAGCTCCCAGGTAATAACGCCGTCGTTCTCAAACGGCATCTCATGCAGAACGAAGTAGCGGACTGCATCCACGCCAAAGAAATCAACCAGTGTATCGGCGTAAATCACATTTCCCTTGGATTTACTCATCTTGCCGTCGCCCTGTAACAGCCACGGATGACCAAATACCTGCTTTGGAAGCGGCAGGTCGAGTGCCATCAAAAAGATCGGCCAGTAAATGGTATGGAAACGGATAATATCCTTACCAATCAGATGCAGGTCTGCCGGCCAGTATTTCTTGAACAGCTCGCCGCTCTCGCCGTCGCAGTCATATCCAAGACCGGTGATATAGTTGGTCAGTGCATCCAGCCATACATATACAACGTGCTTCGGGTCGAAATCAACCGGAATACCCCATTTAAAGGAAGTACGGGAAACACACAGATCCTGCAGACCCGGAAGCAGGAAGTTGTTCATCATCTCATTTTTACGGGAAACCGGCTGGATGAACTCCGGGTGCTCATTGATATAATCGATGAGTCTCTGCGCATATTTGCTCATACGGAAGAAATATGCCTCTTCCTTCGCCGGCTGTACCGGGCGTCCGCAGTCCGGGCATTTGCCGTCTACGACCTGGGACTGGGTCCAGAAGGACTCGCACGGGGTACAATAAAGTCCCTCGTAGCAGCTCTTGTAAATATCGCCCTGATCATAGAGCTTCTTGAAAATCTTCTTTACCTGCGCTTCATGATCCTCGTCGGTGGTGCGGATAAATTTGTCGTAGGATGTATTCATCAGATCCCAGATCGTCTTGATCTCACCCGCCACGTTATCGACAAACTGCTTCGGCGTGATGCCAGCCTCAGCTGCCTTTAACTCGATCTTCTGACCATGCTCATCGGTGCCCGTCTGGAAACGCACATCGTAGCCCTGCGCTCTCTTGTAGCGCGCAATGCTGTCCGCCAGCACGATCTCATAGGTATTTCCGATATGCGGTTTGCCCGATGTATAGGCAATCGCAGTTGTTATATAGTAAGGTTTCTTACAGTTCTGACACATTTATCATGCCCTCCTTATTAAAATTGCGCTTTAAATTGTGTTCTTCACAAAAAAAGCCTCTAACCGCCCATGGTTTTCCATCTGCGATTAAAGGCAAGCCACCTTCTTTTCTCTGCCTTTTCTTCATATATAAATATATAGATTAAGTCTATCTGTTTTGCATCCCTTTGTCAAGTATGGTATACTTGCAGACATATATATTTGTTTTGGAGGTATTATATTATGCAGAAACGCTTTTCCTTCCCGCCCCTGCCGCGCACAGCGCTCGCGATCGCTGCAGCTGCTGCCCTGGCGCTCTCCGGATGCGCTGGTTCTTCCGGCTCAGGAACCCCCGCCGAATCCTACGCCGCTTCCGGGCAGACTGGTTCTCCTTCCAATGCATCGTCCGATGCTGCCAGCGAACAGGCGCGTTTTGATGCGTTTCTGGCACACCAATTTCAGGAAAGCGTGCAGGACGATCCGCTCTCCCTTCATTTTCTTGTCCGGAATCCGGAAAATTACGGTATCACCGAACCGGAGATGAAATTTCCAGAATATTCCCTGGAACAGCTTCAAAAAGATTCCGAAGAAAACGCGGCCGTTCTTGAGGAACTTTCTTCCTTTGATACCTCTCTCTTGACCTCCGACCAGCTCTTCACATACCGGATGATGAAGGACACACTGGAGACGGAAGCCGGCTCGAAGGGACTGGAACTCTACAATCAGCCGTTAAGCGCCCTGATCGGCACGCAGGCGGAACTTCCGACCTTATTAGCCGAATATACATTTTACAACCGTGCCGACATCGACCATTACCTGGCACTGCTTTCGCAGATCGACACATATTACAAGCAGCTCGCAGCGTATGAACAGGCGCAGGCAGACGCCGGTCTCGCACCGTCCGACGACACCATCGACCGGATTTTAAAATCCTGTAAAAGCTACCTCATCCGCCCGGAAAACAGCCTGCTGACGGAAACATTTGCCTCCCGCTTAAATGCAGTTGAGGGCTTAAGCAATGCAGAAAAGGCGTCCTATAAAGCAAAACATCTGACCATTTTAAAGGAACACTTTATCCCGGCATATACAAACCTCTCTAAAGCACTGGAATCGCTCAAGGGCTCCCATCCGGAGGCAGGAGGACTTAGCACCTACGAACACGGCAGGGAGTATTATGCCTATCTTGCGGCGGCGCTGACCGGCACAGATTCTTCGGTCGATGCGCTCAAAACGCGGATTGAGAAGCAGATGCAGGCAGATTTATCCGAAATCCGCGTCCGCTTAAAGGAACATCCGGAACTCGTCCGGCAGATGACCGACTCTGCCATCACACTCTCCGATCCGGATGAGATCCTTCAGAATTTACAGACGCAGATTCAGGATGATTTCCCGGCGCTTACAGATACCTCCTACACGCTCAAATACGTCCCGGAAGCGCTGGAATCTTCCCTGTCCCCGGCGTTTTTCCTCGTACCGCCAATCGATTCCGACGGTTCCAACACCATTTACATCAACGAAAAAGCAAGCACTGAGCAGAACCTCTACACCATGCTGGCGCACGAGGGCTATCCGGGGCATCTCTACCAGTCGGCTTATTTCAATGACCGGGAGCCGGTTCCGGTACGGCGGCTTCTTGCCTGCGGCGGCTACAACGAAGGCTGGGGACTCTACAGCGAACTGTACGCCTACTCCTTCGACAACGGACTGCCGGAAGCGGTCAAACCGCTGATGCGCTGCAGCGAAGCCAGCAGCTACGGGCTGTACGCGCTTCTCGACATCTGCATCCACTATGATGGCTGGGATCTCGCCACAACCACCAGTTATCTGGAAAATTCCTACGGATTTACGGATCCGGAATCCGCGCACGAGATATACCTGGCAATCATTGATAATCCGGGCAATTACCTGAAATACTATACCGGCTATCTGGAAATTCTGACCATGCGCCAGGAAGCCGAGGAGGTACTTGGAAACAAATTCAACGCCAAGAGCTTCCACCAGTTCATCCTGAACATGGACGGCGCTTCCTTCCGGGTCATCAAACCGTATTTTCAAACATGGCTGATGACGGAGAAATTGCACGTATAATGGAAAAAGAGCGGAGTCTCCCTGTATGCATCCGCATACTTCAGGGATCCCGCTCTTTTCGCATTTTCATGCTTTAGTTTACTTTCTTGTAATTCTTCTCAAAGCTCATCGGACCGTCGCCGATCTTCTCGCCTGCTACGCTCAACTCCAGCGTCTTTGCCTCGTAGTTCTGGATAAATGTATTGGCAATGGCCATGACAACCAGCTTGTCAGAGGACTCCTTTAAGGAGGAGAGATCCAGCGTCAGGGCGCCGTCCTTCTGCTCAAATTTATCCACGGTGATTCCCTCTTCAATGACGCCCACCTCTGCCATCTTATCAAGCAGTTCCTGTGCATCCAGCTCATCGCCGTCAATGCCATCCATATTCTGTTTTAAGCCGCTCTTATCAGATTTTACAGAATATACGCAAACGGTTACCGTCGGATCTGCATCCGTTACCACCATGCTTTCTTTCTCAGCCACGCCGTCTACAGTCTCCTGCTGCGCCGCACCTGCCGGGGCAGTTCCATGTTCGCTGGTTTCTCCTGTATTTCTTGCCGTCGGCGCACATGCGCCCAGAACAGCTGCCATCATAAGACCAGCTGCCATTACCATAAATTTCTTCATAATGTACCTCCTTGTATTCTCCTCGCAGCAGTTGCTTCACGGTTTTCGCAACCGTTTTTGTCTTTCACACCTGTTTCCATCCAGTGCAGACTACATCCATTCTTTTTACCGCTGCCCATCCTTACTCCTAAACCACTGATTCAGCTTCATCAGCGCCTTTACCAACGTCTGCATCTCATCTTCCGACAGATCGCTTGTCAGGCTCTCGATCATCTCCCGGTGGAACCGGGCGTGATGCCCATACGCTTTTCTGCCCCGCTCTGAAAGAGAAATATATACGACCCGCCGATCCTCGAGTCCCCGGCTTCGTTCCACATAGCCCTTTTTGACCAGGCTGTTCATGGCAATCGTGAGCGTTCCCACCGTAACGGACAGTTCTCTGGCGATCGATGACATATTTTTCGGTTCACCAATCCCGATCGCTTCGATCACATGCATATCGTTATTCGTGATGTCTTTAAACTCCGGCGTAATGATTACCTTCTGTTCTATGTCCATCACATCGCGGAACAGCGTCACCAGAAGCTCATTCAGCGTCTCATAATTTCCCACAGTTTTCCCTCTCATCCTTGGTTTCAGCGCGCAAAACGGCAATTTACCCTACCGATTATACAATATTCTGTGCGGCAAGACAACTAGCAAATTTCTTACATCTTCTCTTATACCATAGCACTTGTTACTGTTCACGCACACGTGCCCAGTAACGGAATTTGCCGTGGCTTCGCATTTAAATACGGCAAATTCCTGCTGCCACCACGTTTTCTTACGGCACTTTCGGTTCCAAAAGTGCCTACCCGTGAACAGTTACCATGGCACTACATAAGATACTCGCCACAAGCCCCGCGAACGTTGCAATCAGCGCCCCCGCAAGCGTCCATCGCGTCTTTGAGATCCGCACGGTCAGATAGTAGACACTCATCGTATAAAAAACCGTCTCCGTGCAGCTCTCAAGAACCGACACCATCATGCCGAGCCGCGAATCGGGTCCATACGTTTTAAAAATATCTAAGAGCAGCCCCGTCGCCGCCGAACTGGACACCAGACGCACCAGAAGCAGCGGAACCACCTGTGCCGGTATATGCAGAAATGCCGCCGGTCCCGCCAGCACCCCGGAGAGGAAATCGAGAAAACCGGAGGTCCGAAGCACGCCGACCGCCGCCATCAGTCCCACCAGCGTCGGCAGGATTCCAGCCACCGTTTTAAGCCCCGCAAGCGCCCCTTCGATAAAATCATCAAAAACCGGGCGTTTCTGAAGCACCGCAAACCCAACGATATAAAACAAAACAACCGGAACCAGGTATTCAGAGAGGTAATTGATGCAGCGCATTCGACGGCTCCCGTGTCTATACTTGTTTTATATGTATGGTTTGAATCCGCGTTCTATGATAACGGATCTGTTTCCAGAGCCCCTTATTTTAACAAGGGCATTATAGGGGATAAATTTGTTTTTTGTGTGAAATTTTCCCCCTACATGACGCCAAATTGCGTTTTCTATTTCCAGCCATCCTTTTTTATTGATTTATATTGCTTTCTCCTGCACATCACGCGGCACACCGCCACTCCCGCCAGCGTGCTGATACAGGTCGCCAGGAACGCCGGACCGGCCACTGCCAGCGGATGCGCCGATCCGTACTGGCTCCGGTAGGCGATCATATTGATAGGAATGAGCTGCAGCGATGAAATATTTACGACCAGAAACGTACACATTTCATCGCTCGCCGTTCCCTGTGTGACCGCCGCCGGATCCCCCTCCGCTCTCCGTTCCTCCTCCAGTTCTTCCAGCTCCTTCATCGCCGTAAGCCCCGCCGGGGTCGCCGCCCAGCCAAGCCCCAGCATATTGGCAATCATATTGGCGGCCATCGAAGAAAGCGCCGGATGACCCGCTGGAATGCGTGGAAAGAGGAAATGAAGCACCGGCCGCATCCCCGCCGACAACTGCTCAATCAGCCCCGCCCGCCGTCCGATCTCCAAAATTCCCGTCCAGAACGCCATCACCCCCAGCATCGTGATTCCCAGCGAGACTGCATCCCCCGCCGCTGCAAGCATTCCCTCCGTCACCGCCCCCAGCGTCCCATGCACCGCCGCCCAGCCAAGCCCCGTAAGCATCATAAACGCCCAGAGTGCATTTAACATGCATCTACCTCCCTGCTGTCATATGGTACGCTCAGAACATTTTATACTCAGACAAGTATAAAAAGACGCCAAATATACACCATCATAAATAGATACAATTATATCGTTTCTTTTCGTCCATTCCGCTTGCATTTCAGAATTTGGATCTTTAAAATAAGAACTATCATCTCCTTCACATGACAGACATTCTTTGAAAAAGGCCATTTTATATGGATTCTCCTGCCAAAAACCGTGAAGACATTGAAATATGATTTAATATTATGAAAACGAGGTATTCAAAATGAAACAATCCGCAGATTTAAAGCGTCTCCTCACCTCCATCGATCACAAAAGCTATCCGGCTTACAAGGACGTGCGCGGCGCTTATGATTTTAATACGTATATTTTATCCATCGACCATGTACAGGGTGACCCGTTTGCGTCCCCTTCCAAGGTCAGTATCCAGGTCCGCCACGCGAAAGCCGGATTTCCGGCAGAGCTCTTTGATACGCCGTGGAAAAAAACAGCGCTTGAAGATTACCTGCTCCGCTGTTTTTCCCGTGAAATCGGTCGTCTTTCTTTCAAGGCAAAAGGTTCTGGAAAAAGTGGTCTGATCGCCACCAGCCGCCCCGGTCAGGAGATCCTCTCCCGGACCGCCTGCGAGATCGGGAGAAATGAGATTACAGCCCGTTTTGAGGTTGGTTTCCCGGCATTCGGGCGCACCATCAACTCCGGTGAACTGATCCGGATTTTCTTTGATTTTCTTCCAGGCTGTGTCGAAAACGTCTTTTTCTACCGCCGCCAGAACACCGCTGAAATCAAAAAACGCATTACGCTGGCAGACGATCAGCATTTTATCCGCAATGAGCTGAAACGCTTAGACCTCATCTCCTTCGTCGCAGACGGCTCAATCCTGCCGCGTGAAACCGGCGTCTCCGACCGTCCGATGAAGGGCAGTGTGGCGTTCCATTCCCCGGATTCCTTAAGAATCACTCTGAATCTTCCGGGACACGGTCCGATCTCCGGCATGGCAATCCACCGCGGCATCACCCTGATCGTGGGCGGCGGCTACCACGGCAAATCCACACTGCTAAAAGCGCTGGAATCCGGCGTCTACAACCATATTCCAGGGGATGGACGTGAATATGTCATCACCGATGAAACCGCAGTCAAGCTGCGCGCCGAGGATGGACGCAGCATCAACCACGTTGATATTTCCCTCTTTATCCGGGATCTGCCGAACAAAAAAGACACCACCTGCTTTTCCACCGCCGATGCCAGCGGCAGTACCTCCCAGGCGGCAGCGTGATCGAAAGCATTGAAGCAGGAACCCGCGCTTTCCTGATCGACGAGGACACCTCCGCTACCAACTTCATGCTGCGGGACGACCTGATGCAGCGCATCGTCAGCCGCGATAAAGAGCCGATCACCCCGTTCATCGAACGCGCCCGCGATCTCTACAAGCAGGCAGGCATCTCCACCGTCCTCGTAGCTGGAAGCTCCGGCGCCTACTTCTTCATCGCAGACACTATTATCCAGATGGATGCATACCGCCCGTTTGATATCACGGAGATGGTAAAAAATGCCTGCGAACAGGAGGCTTCCAAACCCGCCATCCAGGCACCTGGGTTCAAGCTCCCGACGGCTGGACGGAAGCTGGCGGCTGACGGAACAGGACGGGCTGTGGGCGCGATGGCGCTGAATTTTGGCGACAACCGCGCAGAAGCAGGCGGTGAATCTCAGGAAGAGGGCGAAAACAGCGGTCGTTCCGGACGGTTTGGCAATCGCGGCGGCAGCGCCTCCGATGCAGGACGCTTTGAACGCGGTCGCGGAGGACGCCGCGAAGCTGACCGAAATTCCGACCGGAACACGCGTATCAAAGTCCGTGTCCACGACAAACACTCTTTCCAGGTTGCCAAAGAGCCGGTCGATCTGCGCTTCGTCGAACAGCTTGCCGACAGCGAGCAGACCGCCGCACTCGCCCAGATGGTGCGCTACTGCCTGGAAAAAGGGCTTCTGGAGCGCTGCACCGTACAGGAAACGGTTGCCACACTCTTAAAAGCCTATGAAGCAGACGGGCTCTCTGTGTTCAGCGATGCTTCATATGCGGTCATGGGACTGGCAATGCCGCGCGTGCAGGAAATTTATGCTTGTTTGAATCGTTTTAGGGGATGATTTTTAAGATAAATATAAAAAGAGGGCTGCATTTTGCAAACCCTCTTTTTATATTTTTGCATCTTATATCAAACTATTTGCAAGTTTCATCTTGGCTTATCCCTGAACTCTGCCAAAATCTATGGTGCCAAGATCTATCCTACCCTTCGCACAGCGCCCGCATCACGCCCTCAACCGTCTCGATTTTCTCTGCTCTCCACGCGTTTCCGCCGCAGAAAATCAACGCATGATCTTCATCACCGCGGGCGGCATTGACGAGTGCCTGCGTGATGCAGTATGGGATCTTCGCCGGATCACAGTGTTCCAGACACTGGTAACAGTGTGTCACTGCCTGTCTTCCTTTTTCCAGTTCTTTTAAGAACGCATTCTTGATCGCACGTCCCGGCATGCCGACCGGACTTTTGACAATCACGATGTCCTCTTCCTTCGCATCCAGATATGCCTGCTTATATGCCATCGGTGCATCGCATTCCTCGGTTGTCACAAAACGGGTTGCCACCTGCACGCCGTCCGCGCCAAGCTCCATTTGGTGCATCACATCCGCATGGTCGTAGATGCCGCCAGCCGTCACAACCGGAATCGATTTGCCATATTTCTGCGCGTATTTTTTAACCAGCGCGATAATTCCCCGCACTTCCTCGTCATATTCCGCCTGATGGAATGTCTCGGCTGCGTGCGGCGTGTCTACCTCCAGCTCGGTCAGCTTCTCACGGTCAAATCCCAGATGTCCGCCCGCCAGAGGTCCCTCAACGACCACCAGATCCGGTGCGGTCTGGTACTTGCGGTCCCACATCCGACAGATGACCGTCGCCGCCTTAACGGAGGAAACGATCGGCGCAATCTTCGTCGCCGTCCCTTTCACATACTCCGGCAGGGAAACAGGAAGTCCTGCGCCCGATATGATCAGGTCAGCGCCCGCCTTGACCGCCGTTTTAACGTACTCCGCATAGTTTTTCGTTGCCACCATGATATTAAAGCCCACGATGCCGCCCTTCGCGATCGCGCGCGCCTTCTGTAACTCTGAACCGATCGCGCGCAGGTTTGCCTCCTGCGGATGTTCGGCAAAATCCGGCTCCCGGAAACCGATCTGGGCAGTGGAAATAATGCCGATGCCGCCAGCCCCCGCCACGGCTCCTGCCAGCGAGGACAGGCTGATGCCAACCCCCATACCGCCCTGGATGATCGGAAGCTTCGCCGTCAGATCACCAATTTTCAGCGGTTTTAACTGTGATAAAATTGTACTCATACGATCTCCTATATTCACAAAGGGGACCGCCGCGCGGCAACCCCCTTTCAATATCTATTTTTTAGATTTTTCTAAAACGTTCATACCGCTGCTCCGCGATCTCATCCGGTGTCTTTTCCGCGCAGGACTGGAAGAACTCACGCATATGGCGGTCGATGATGCGTCCGATCTCCTCGATGTTGTCATCGGTTGCCGGCTCATCCTCGCAGATAATGCGCTCGATCATGCCAAGCTCATACAGATCCTCTGCCGTCATCTTCATGACCTTCGCCGCCTCGCTGGCTCTCTTGGCATCTTTCCACAGAATCGAAGCAAAGCCCTCCGGAGAAAGGATCGAGTAGGTCGCATTCTCCATCATCCATACCTCGTTGGAAACCGCCAGCGCCAGTGCGCCGCCGCTGCCGCCCTGACCGGTGATAATCGCCAGAATCGGCACCTTCATATCCGACATCTCAAAGAGGTTGCGGGCAATCGCCTCGCCCTGGCCTCTCTCCTCTGCCTCCATACCCGGGAATGCACCTGGCGTATCGACAAAACAGATGATCGGACGGTTAAATTTCGCCGCCTGTTTCATCAGACGGAGCGCCTTTCTGTATCCTTCCGGAGACGGCATGCCGAAGTTGTGCTTCATGCTGTCTTTCGGGGATTTACCTCTCTCCTGTCCAATGACCGTGACCGGCATTCCATAGAAGGATGCCACACCGCCGATGACCGCCATATCATCGCCATAATACCGGTCGCCGTGGAACTCGGTAAAATCGTCAAACAGGATCCGGATATAATCGCTGGCGTTCAGACGTCCGGCGCTACGGGACTGGCGTACTGCCTCCCAGGCGTCTCTCTCTCGACCTGCGATCTTATTTAAGGTCTTCTGGCGCATGATACCGGAGAACGGTGCTTTCCGGCTCTTTAACTTGCCTTCCGCCACAGAAGCTGCTTTTTCTGCCTTGGATGCAGATGCCGCTTCTGTGTGGTTCTCCGCCTCGTCGTTCCATTTCTCCCAGCCATGCTCCTGGCTGTGAAGCTTCAAAATCTGTCCCAGAACACGCTTCTGATCTTTTCTTTCCACGATCTGATCCACAAAACCGTGTGTCAGCTGGAACTCGGCTCTCTGGAAGCCCTCCGGGAGCTTCTGGCCGATCGTCTGCTCGATGACACGCGGACCCGCAAATCCAATCAGCGCTCCCGGCTCTGCCAGGATGATATCGCCCAGGGACGCAAAGCTTGCCGTTACGCCGCCGGTGGTCGGATCTGTCATAAAGCTTATGTAGAGAAGTCCCGCCTCGGAATGACGTTTTAAGGCTGCGGAAGTTTTCGCCATCTGCATCAGGGAGATCATGCCCTCCTGCATTCTCGCGCCGCCGGAAGCCGCGTAGATGATAACCGGAAGCCGTTCCTCGGTCGCACGCTCTACCGCACGAGCAATCTTCTCTCCCATGTTGTGACCCATGCTGCTCATCAGGAAACGGGAGTCGCAGACCGCAATCACAGTCTCATAACCGTGAATCTTTCCCTTACCAGTGACAACCGCCTCATTTAACTCAGTTTTCTCTCTGGCTGCCTCAACCTTGCCTCATAGCCCGGAAATGCAAGCGGATTGACCACAGACATCTCCTTATCCCACTCTTCAAAGGTACCTTCATCGATCAGCATCTCAATCCGGCGGTACGCATGCATCCGGAAATATCCGCCGCAGCGCGGGCACACATACAGGTTGTCCTTGACATCCTGCACCAGAATTGGTTTCTCACATTTATTACACTTACGCCATAAAGAACGCAGACTTTCCGGCGTCATCGCCGTCGGACGGCTCGGAATCTTCTCCGGTTTTTCCTGTGCTGCCTCTGCCGCCCTTTTATCTGCTTTCGCGCTCTCCGCACGGCTTACGCCGGCAGAACCGTGGTCGTTTGTATTGATCGAAGTATACGATTTCTTAAACAGATTTTTAAACATCTCTTATTCAACCTCACTTATTAGCCAATCATAAACGTCAGCTCTGCGGAAACAGCCAGCTTGCCATCGACGGTTGCCGTCGCACTTCCGATGCCGACCGGTCCTTTTCTCTTGATGATATGGCACTCCAGCTTTAACTTGTCGCCCGGAACTACCTTTTTCTTGAATTTTGCGTTGTTGATTGCCCCGAAATATGCCGTCCTGCCCTTATTTCCTTCTTCACTTAAAATCGCAACCGCGCCGACCTGCGCCAGCGCCTCCACGATCAGGACGCCCGGCATGACCGGCTCCTGCGGAAAATGACCTGCAAACCACGGCTCGTTGTATGTTACATTTTTATATCCAACCGCACCCTCGCCCGGTGTCACTTCCTCGATACAGTCGATCAAAAGAAACGGATGACGGTGCGGGATGATCTCCTGGATCTCTTTAATTCCCATCATAATTTCAGTTACCTCTTTCGCTTTCCCAGACATCATTTTTGTATGCTGCAAGTCTCTTCCGCCAGCTCCAGTGCGCTGCTTCCAATCATTCAATCATCCACACAAAAACGTCCTCAAATTATATTTAGTCCTCAAATTTCTTGATTACCAGGCTGGCATTGACACCACCAAATCCCAGGGAGTTGGTCAGGGCATAGTGGATATCCATCGGAACACCCTCGCCCATCGTGTAATCCAGATCGCAGCCCTCGCCTGCCTCTTTTAAACCTGCGGTTGCGTGTACAAATCCATCCTCAATGGATTTCACGCAGGCGATAAACTCAACACCGCCCGCTGCACCTAAAAGGTGTCCAATCATCGACTTAGTGGAGTTAATTTTTACCTTGTAAGCGTGGTCGCCCAGCGCTTTTTTCACTGCCATCGTCTCGAAGAGATCGTTATGGTGTGTACTGGTTCCATGTGCATTGATGTAATCAATCTTCTCCGGTGCGATACCTGCATCCTTGAGCGCCATCTCCATCGCATACGCTGCGCCGCTTCCATCCTCTGCCGGGGAAGTGATGTGGAATGCATCGTTGCTTCCGCCGTAGCCGACTACCTCTGCCAGAATCTTTGCGCCACGCTTCTGCGCGTGCTCTAAGGACTCCAGAACTACGATACCAGCGCCCTCGCCCATGACGAAACCATCGCGGTCCTTATCAAACGGACGGGATGCCGTCTCCGGGTCATCATTGGTAGAAAGAGCCGTCAGAGCCGCGAAACCTGCCATACCGAGCGGTGTGATCGCAGACTCGGTACCACCGGCTACCATCACGTCTGCCTCGCCGTACTGGATCGAGCGGAACGCCTCACCGATAGAGTTCGTACCGGTCGCACAGGCAGTTACCACGTTGATGGATTTGCCCTTTAAACCATAATGCATTGCCACATTGCCGACTGCCATGTTGCTGATCATCATCGGAACGAGCAGCGGGTTCACGCGGTTCGGTCCTTTTTCCAGCATTTTTTTGTGCTCACGTTCCATCGCCTGTAAGCTTCCGATACCGGAACCGATGCTGGTTCCCACGCGGAACGGATCCTCTTTTTCCATATCCAGACCCGCCTGTGCGATCGCCTCACCAGCTGCCGCTACCGCATACTGGGAAAACGGCTCCATACGTCTCGCTGCCTTCGGATCCATGTATTTCTTCGGATCAAAATCCTTCACCTCGCCTGCCAGCTTTGCCTTATAATCGGTTGTATCAAAATATGTGATCGGCGCGATACCGACTTTTTTATCCTTTAATCCCTGCCAGAAGCTTGCTACGTCATTTCCAATCGGAGTGATCGCTCCCAGACCGGTTACTACTACACGTGTCTTATTTCCCATCTAAAAACCTGCCTTTCTATCGTCACAGTTCACACGTTGTGCAAACTGCGACACGATTTTGCCGATGCTTCGCATTCCAAATCGGCAAAATCTGCTGCTACTACGTTATCGTACGCCACTTTCGGTTCCAAAAGTGCCTATCTGTAAAGCACCTTTTCCCTACATCGCCATTCCGCCGTCCACGCACAGAACCTGTCCTGTGATGTAGGCTGCGCGGTCAGAAGCCAGAAATACGGCTGCCTGCGCTACATCCTCGGTCGTACCGAAACGTTTTAACGGAATCTGCTCGCCCATCGCCTTCTTCACATCGTCCGGAAGAACGGCGGTCATTTCCGTATCAATAAATCCCGGTGCAATCGCGTTGACCGTGATACCACGGCTTCCAATCTCCCTTGCCACGGATTTAGTCAGTCCGATCACGCCCGCCTTGGACGCACAGTAATTTGCCTGTCCTGCATTTCCCATCACGCCGGAAACGGAGGAAATATTGATGATGCGTCCGCCCTTCTGCTTTAACATCTGGCGGGATACGTGCTTAATGCAGTTAAATGCGCCCTTTAAGTTCGTATCGATAACAGCATCAAACTCTTCCTCGCTCATCTTCATCAGAAGATTGTCACGGGTGATACCCGCATTGTTTACCAGAATATCAATTCTCTTATAGCGGCTGATAATGTCCTTTAAGAACGCCTCTGCCGCGCTGTAATCCGATACATTGCACTGAACGGCTTCCGCCTGTCCGCCTGCCTCGGTAATTTCCTTCACAACGTCCTCTGCCTTTGCCGCAGAGCCATTATAATTGACGATCACCACAGCGCCCTCTTTCGCCATCGAAATAGCGATCTGACGGCCAATGCCGCGGCTGGCACCTGTCACAACTGCTACTTTTCCATTTAACATCCAAGCGCCTCCTTTACTTTGTCGATATCTTCCAGTTTCTCTATATTGAACGCCTTCGCGTTTTTGTCGATTTTACGCATGAAACCAGTCAGGGTCTTGCCCGGTCCGATCTCAATAAATGTGTCCACACCGTCTGCCAACATCTTCCGAATCGTCTGCTCCCAGCGGACGGAGGAAGAAACCTGCTTCATCAGAAGCGGCTTTACATCGACTGCATCGGTCACATAATCTGCCGTCACATTCGCAATATACGGAATCTCCGGTGTATGGATCTCAACGGTATCGAGTACCTTTCCAAGCTTCTCGCCAGCTCCCACTAACATCTTGGAATGAAACGGTCCGCTTACCTTTAACGGAAGAACGCGTTTTGCGCCCGCTTCCTTCAATTTCTCTCCTGCCTCGGCAACCGCCTCTGTCTTACCGGAGATAACGATCTGTCCCGGACAGTTGTAGTTGGCAATCTGCACGCCGTCGATTGGCGCAATCACCTCTTCAATCTTCTCTGCATCCATCGCCAGTACAGCAGACATGGCACCCTGACCAACCGGGACTTCGCCCTGCATCAGGATACCTCTCTGCCGTACGGTACGGATGGCATCTTCGTCAGACATAACGCCTGCAGCTGCCATTGCAGGATATTCTCCCAGGCTCAGACCCGCAGCCACATCCGGGCGGATTCCAGTACGTTCCATGAATACACGCATCATCGCAAGGCTGGCGGTTACCATCGCCGGCTGCGTATACTCCGTGATATTCAGACGGTCCGTCTGCTCTGGATCAAAGCAAAGATCGGTCATTGAAAATCCAAGGATCTCACTTGCTTTCTCAAACATCCCGCGTCCCGTTTCCGTTTCCTGATAAAAATCCTGTCCCATGCCAGTGGTCTGTGCGCCCTGACCCGGAAAAATAAATGCAATTTTGCTCATAGCGTTACACTCACTCTCTACTTTCTGCCCAAAAGCGCCTCCGCCTGGGCCATCATTTCTTCAATCATTTCCTTGCAGGTCTGCTCTTTTTTCACCATACCTGCAATCTGACCAGCCATGACAGTTCCGTTGTCCACGTCGCCTTCCATGACTGCTTTCCGAAGTGTACCAAGAGTTAAATACTCCAGTTCTTCAAAGGGGCGTCCCTCTTTTTCTAACTTCAGATACTCTCTCGTCATCTTATTTCTAAGACAGCGGATCGGATGTCCGTGACTCATACCGGTTACGGTTGAATCAATATCCTTTGCCCTGATGACTCTGTCCTTGTAAGCCTGGCTTACGATGGATTCCTTAGATACGACGAAGCGGGTTCCCATCTGGACCGCCTCTGCGCCCAGCATAAATGCCGCCGCAATGCCGCGTCCATCTGCGATACCTCCGGCTGCAATCACCGGAATCGAAACCGCATCTACCACCTGAGGAACAAGCGTCATCGTCGTCGCCTCGCCGATGTGTCCACCGGACTCCATGCCTTCTGCAACGACTGCATCTGCGCCGCTCTTCTCCATCAGACGCGCCTGTGCAACCGAAGCGACAACCGGAATCACTTTAATGCCGGCTTCCTTCCACATACCCATGTATTTGCCCGGAATACCGGCGCCGGTCGTTACAACCTTGATGCCTTCTTCCACAACTACCTTTGCCACATCGTCCGCATGCGGGCTCATCAGCATGACATTGACGCCAAACGGCTTCTTTGTCAGCTCTCTCGCCTTGCGGATCTCCTCGCGGACAACCTCACCCGGTGCATTGGCGCCGCCAATTAAGCCCAGACCGCCAGCTTCAGAAACGGCTGCTGCCAGGTGATGTTCTGCCACCCATGCCATGCCGCCCTGAATAATCGGGTATTCAATCCCCAACATTTCTGTGATCTTTGTTTTCATTATGCCTCTACACCTTTTTCTTTTAAGTAGTTCATAACATCGCCTACCGTTGCCAGGTTCTGCAGATCCTCTGCCGGGATCTCTACGGAGTACTCATCCTCCAGAGCCATAACTAATTCAAACAGATCCAGGGAATCAGCGCCCAGATCATCCTTGAAAGAGGAAGCCTCGGTAATGGAATCTGCGTCTACGCTCAGCTGCTCTGCAATAATTTCTTTCATTTTCTCTAACATCGTTCATCTCCTTTTTAAATGAATTTTCTTTTTGTGACCGCAAAAATGCAATCACTGTTCTTATATTTTATCAAAAAATAGAATAATGTACATTAGTTTTGCTATATATTTTTTGCTTCTCCAGGCACCTACCAGGTCATCAATGCCGCGCCCCAGGTAAGACCCGCGCCAAAACCTGCCATCACCAGCGTATCGCCGCGTTTTAATCGTCCGTCCCGGTGCATTTCATCCAGGAGAATCGGAATAGAAGCCGCCGATGTATTGCCGTAGCGCTCGATATTGACCGGAATCTTATCCATCGGAACCTTCAGACGACGGGACGCCGCTTCCAGAATCCGGATATTCGCCTGATGCAGCAGATAATGCTGTACCGCCTCGCGGTCCGTTCCGGTCTCCTCCAGAATCGCATTCACAATCTCCGGTACTTTCTTAACCGCAAACTTGAACACCTCCTGACCGTCCATCTGCATAAAACCAAGCTCCGGTCTGCCGCCCGTCAGGCAGTTTTCAAGACTTCTCGCCTGGCAGTACAGAACGTCGTTCTTCGTTCCATCGCTGCCGACCAGCGTCTTCACCACACCCGTCTCGTCCGCCCGAACAACCGCCGCGCCCGCGCCATCGCCAAATAGGATGCAGGAACTGCGGTCCGTCCAGTCTAACACCTTGCTCAGCGTCTCCGCTCCGATGATCAGCGCCGTCTTATAGATGCCCGCCTGAATAAATCCCTGCACAATATGTAAGGCGTAAATAAATCCGGAACATGCCGCCGTGATGTCAAACGCCACCGCATGTTTCGCCCCGATGGCTCCCTGTACATCCGCCGCCGCACTCGGGAACGCCCGATCCGGGGAAGACGTCGCCACGATCACGATCTCAATCTCCTCCGGAGAAATGCCCGCGTCCGCGATCGCGCGCTTCGCCGCCTCTGTCGCCAACGCCGAGGTTCCCTCGCTCGTCGAGATATGTCTGGCTCCAATACCCGTCCGTTCCCGGATCCAGGCATCATTTGTATCAAGAAATTTCGTCAAATCCTGATTCGTCACAACCTGCTCCGGCGCATACGCGCCGATTCCAATGATTCTAGCTGTCATTTTCTCGTTTAACTCCGCTTCTTCTATAAAAGATAGTTTTAATTTCAAATGGTTTGATATTCAAATTAATTTAGAGTGTAGCGGAGAATCTGGGGTTTGTCAAGGATAACTTGTAAATGAACGGCAGGATTCTGGTGAGAAGACGCAACCCGGACAGAGAAGAGCCGCCCCCAATCTTCCGGAAAACGCTCTCGCTCTTGCACTCGCTGCAGCGGACACTAAGCTCGAAAAAACCTCGCTAAGTGCCGGCGCGAGTGATGTTTCCTACAGATTGGGGGCGGCTCTTCTCCTGAAATACGCATCACTTGAAATACATAAAAATTAGGATACCGCGGTTTCCTTTTTCGTTGTATAATTATAAGACATAGGTATCTTTATTGTATCTATACAGAAATTTGTATACTATATTATCTATATATTACCCTATTAAAAGGAGGAGTTGCTATGCAGAGTATTCTTGTATGTGACGATGACAAACAGATCGTGGAAGCGATTGACATATACTTAACCGGTGAGGGATTTGAGGTTATCAAGGCATATGACGGCGCGGAGGCACTGGAACTTTTAAAAACGCACACCGTGAATTTGATGATTCTGGACGTTATGATGCCAGGGTTAGATGGCATCCGGACGACGCTGAAGGTGCGTGAAACCAGCAGCATCCCGATCATTATTCTTTCCGCGAAGTCTGAGGATGCGGACAAGATTCTGGGCTTAAATATCGGGGCAGATGATTATATCACGAAGCCGTTTAACCCACTGGAACTGGTCGCCCGCGTGAAATCTCAGCTCCGCCGCTACACGCAGCTGGGAAATATGAACAATCAGATGGGCAACCACGTATTCAAATGCGGCGGCTTGCAGATCAACGATGAAAATAAGGAAGTAACCGTGGACGGCGAACTCATCAAGCTGACACCGATCGAGTACAACATCCTGCTTCTGCTCGTTAAAAACGCCGGAAAAGTCTTCTCCATCGACCAGATCTACGAGGCGATCTGGAATGAGGAGGCGATCGGCGCGGACAATACAGTTGCGGTTCATATCCGCCATATCCGCGAAAAGATCGAAATTAACCCGAGGGAGCCGCGCTATCTGAAGGTTGTCTGGGGTGTTGGATATAAAATTGAGAAGCAGTAAAAATGTGAATCATCCATCTAACAGAAGTTAGGAGTTGCAAAATTTATGACAAAACTCTCACATATTCCGATGCAGATCCAGAAATGGATCGCCAGCCTCGCGCATCTGTTTTTCCTGATTCTGGGACTCATCGGTATCAGCCTCATGTATATCAATGGAAATTTCGGGCTGGGGCTGACCGGCATTGGCTCGGTTCCTTATGAGGACACCGCGGAATTTAACACACAATTTAATAACGATCTGAACGATATCTTCCTATATATGGAATATCAGGACGTCTTCGGTGCCGACAGCTCGATCGACCTCTCGCGCCGGATGCTCAAAATGACCTTTGGACCAAGCGAGACCGAAAATTTCTCCCTGTCCTCCCTGATTTCCTATCTGGAATCCATGGGGTACCAGCTCGACGACGACTTTAACTGCCAGAAGGTTTCTGAACCGGCAGACGGCGTCAAGAGCCGCGAAGGCTACGTCGAATGGTCGGTTCAAGAGCCGCAGCGGATCTACAGCTACCGTTCTGCCAGCCGGAAGCGCAGCACATTGGAGGATGCGGCGGTCGAGATCATGGACACACTGCATCGTTATTACACAGTGTATAACCGTTTCGTCGCCAATCCATCCAACCTGCATTTTAAAATCCAGTACACGGAGCCAGATTCGGATCAGAGCGAAACAACCCAGTTTACAAACACCGATTCCCTGACACCGGAAAATGTCAAGGAATACGGGCGCTACGCGTACCTGCCGGGCAATTCCGTTTTCTACGACACCAACATGAAAGCGATCCCGCTCAGCAGCATTTCCGCACTGGCATCCAATAACCCGTACACCGGCAGCGACTATTATCTGCTGATCGGAATCGATACAAATTATCCAGTCACTGACCTTTACGCGCGCACGCATACCGCATACCTGCACCGGCAGCACCTGTATCTGACCGGATTTGCACTGACAATCTTTGCAACGATCGGACTGCTTTTAAGCTTCCTGTTTCTGTTCCGGGTGTCCGGCTACCAGAGTTACCGCAGCTTCGACGTGACGCTGCACGGCTTCGACAAGAGCGGCACTGAAACCGGCATCGTCTTTTTTGCCGCCATGACCGCGATCGCCCTGGTTGTAAGCGACCTGATTCTCATCCGCATCCTGCATCTGGTCATTCCATCGCAGTATTGGTACTTCTCCGATCACAGCCTGCAGGCGCTGGTCCTGTATCTGGGCGGACTGCTGCTCTTTTTCAGCCTCCTGCGCCGCTACCGCGCCGGTACCCTGTGGACCTCCAGCCTGATCTGCCGGATTCAGAAGAAAATGTTGATCCTCAAAACACGGCAGAACTTCCGCAGCCGCCTAGGCATCGGATTTGTTCTCTATCTTGCAATCAACACAGCGCTTATCAGCCTTGCCTGGTATTTCTGGGACCGCGTGTATGCAAATTTATACGTTGTTTACCTGCTGACAGGTCTGACTGTGCTGGTATTTCTGCTGTTTAACCTGTGGATCTTTTACATACTGTTCCGGCAGGCAAGCGAACAGGAATCCATCCGCGATGCCGTCCGCCAGCTCTCCGCCGGGGAGACCAGCTATCAGCTTGATCTCGATGAATTTGACGGTCCGGAGCTCACGCTGGCAGAGGGACTCAACAACATCAGTTCCGGTCTTGAAACCGCCCTTCAGGAGAAAATGAAGAGCGAACGCCTCAAAACCAACCTGATTACCAACGTTTCACACGACATCAAAACGCCGCTGACCTCGATTATAAATTATGTAAACCTAATGAAACGGGAACATATTGAAGATGCGCGGATCAACGCCTATCTTGATGTGCTCGACCAGAAATCACAGCGTCTCAAAACACTGATTGAAGACCTCGTCGAGGCATCCAAGGCAAGCTCCGGCAATGTGAAGCTTGAATTTACCGACATTGACCTCGTCCAGATGGCATTTCAGACCAACGGCGAATTTGAAGAAAAACTGGATGCCAGACATCTGCAGCTCATCATCAATGCCCCGCGGGAACCGCTGATGATCCGCGCCGATGGACGCCGCCTGTGGCGCGTACTTGAAAACCTGTACAACAATGTCTGCAAATATGCGATGGAGGGCAGCCGCGTCTACGTAGACCTCGCCCGCGTTCCCGGAAATCCAGAAACCGGTACTGCTGGCCAGGCAGTCTTCACCATCAAAAATATATCTGCCAATCCGCTCAACATCCGTGCCGACGAGCTGACCGAACGTTTCGTGCGCGGCGACGTCGCCCGCACCACCGAGGGAAGCGGGCTGGGACTATCGATCGCCAAAGATCTGACGGAATTGCAGAACGGGCAGTTTAGTTTGTATATCGATGGGGATCTGTTTAAGGCGCAGGTAACGTTTGATTTGGTGGAGAAAACGACGGAGAAGGCGGTGGAGGACGCAGAAATAATAGAAGAAACCGATGCTTCCGAAGCGGCTGAAAAGCCGAAAAAGGACGATGAACTGAAAAAAACAAATATACCGGAAGAAGCTACTATTCAAAAAGAGGTAAACGGCGAATCTTCCGAAAATGCTATCAATGAAACCATAAACACTACGGAAAATTCAAGAAATGAATAAAAATTTATGAATTGAGGACTTTATCCTATGAAACGCACTCATATCATGATCGCAGTCTTCTTCGCCTGCATCCTCTCCCCCAACCTGCTGTTTCCTATCCTGAAAACCACAGCCGATGAGGGCACCGGCGAAAACCGCAGTCTGGCGGCATTTCCAACTCTGTCGCTGGAAACCATCGATACCTTTCCATCCGGTGTTGAGGACTGGATCAACGACCACGCGGCGTTCCGCAACCGCTTCTTAAGCCTGAACGCCCGCTTAAACCTCTCCTTATTCCAGTTCGGAGACTCGCAGGACGTCATCACCGGAAAAGATGGCTGGTACTTTTACACGCTCGGAAGCTCTGTCGAGGACTTCCTCGGCACCAACCGTTTTTCCGCCGGGGAACTTCGTATGCTGGCCGAAAAACTCCAGACCGTTCACGATGCCTGGGAAAAACAGGGAACTGAATTTATCTTCCTGTGTGCGCCCAACAAAGAAGGTGTATACAGCGAATTCCTCCCGGATGGCTTCACCGCACCGGACGGACCTACCCGCCGCAGTGAACTGCTCGATTATCTGGAAATACACACAAATGTCCCAGTTGTCAATCCATACCCGGAGCTCAAAAACCGCCGGGACTATCAGTGGTATTTCAAAACCGACACCCATTGGAACGATGCTGCCGGATTTCTCGTCTCCGGGCAGATCATCGATGCCGCTGGCGGCACCTCCACGCCGATCGAGGACGTCACTGTCACCTATGAGCCACGCGATCCGGGCGATCTGGCGAACCTGTTCCACATGCCAGAATCCATGTGCGACGATACCAAAGCAGATGTATCCGGGTATCGAAACAACGTAACCATCCACTACGACAGTGCCTCTGACGATGGCAACATCGCCCACATCTCAGCAGTCCAGACGCCCGACCCGCGCCGCATCGCGATTTACCGCGACTCCTTCGGAACCGCCCTGCTGGCCGGACTGCCGAAATACTTTGCGTATACCGATTTTTACCACTGGCAGGTATTTGAGCCGGAATTTTTGAACGAAAATAAGCCGGATGTGCTGGTGTATGAGGTGGTGGAACGGGATTTGGGGAGAATGATGGAGGATTTGGAAAAATTGATGCCGAATCAATGACGTGCATAGTTTATGCATTTTCAAAAATATCATTTGCACAGTTTAGATGTGTTTTTTATTGATCTCACATTATAATTATGATAAATTAAAATTATGGAAAGTCAGAGCATATGAAAGGCGACCTGCCCCCTACTTTTGGAGGGCTTCCCCTCCAGCATCTCGTCATACCAATGACAGAAAGGAGGGCGATAACAATGTATATTACATATTCGGATTTAATTCAGTCTGGAATATTCATTGTCGCTCTCGTAGGATTGTGTTATACAATCTTCACGAGAAGAAAATAGCCGCCACTACTGCAATAGGGGCGGCTGGTCTCATAAGAGATTAGCTGTTTCATTTCGGCAGGCCGTATGTCTCTGGCTTTCCTATTTCTACTATAGCATATCTTTTATCTGTATTCAAGATGTTTTATTATGCTTTATTTTTGAAATACTAAATTTTGCAATTTTCATTTCACCATTTTATCTGAATCAGCAGATAGCTTCCCATCCATTTCATGATTCCGAAACCATCCGCCGATCCGGATAAAAATCAAAAATTCTCCTACAGCTCCTTCTTCACCAGCTCCAACGCCGAAGCAATCACCGCATCCATATCATAATACTTATACTCGCCCAGACGGCCGCCAAAGATTACCTTCTCTTCCTTCTTGGCCAGCTCTTTGTACTTCTCATACAGAGCACCATTCTTCGCATCATTGACCGGATAGTACGGCTCATCGCCTAACTTCCACTCCGAACTGTACTCACGGCTGATGACCGTCTTCGGCAGATCATTGCCATCGGCATCCTTACCAAACTCAAACCATTTATGCTCGATAATACGCGTCCACGGAGTCTCCGCATCTGTATAGTTCACTGCCGCATTGCCCTGGAAATTCGGGATATCCAGCACTTCGGTATCAAAGCGCACAGAACGATACTCCAGAACGCCCAGCGAATACTCAAAATACGCATCGATCGCGCCGGTGTAAACTACCTTCTTTGCCATCGCATCCCAATCAGCCTTATTCTCAAAATAATCCTCTTCCAGGCGAACCTCGATGCCGTCCAGCATATTGGCAACCATCTTCGTATAGCCGCCCACCGGAATTCCCTGATACAGGGCGTTAAAATAGTTGTTGTCAAAAGTCAGACGAACCGGAAGACGCTTGATGATGAAGGACGGAAGATCCTTGCACTCTCTTCCCCACTGCTTCTGGGTATAGCCCTTGATCAGCTTCTCATAAATATCCGTACCAACCAGGCTGATCGCCTGCTCCTCCAAGTTCTTCGGCTCCGTGATGCCTGCTGCCTTGCGCTGTTCCTCGATCTTCGCCGCTGCCTCCTGCGGAGTCACGACACCCCACATCTTGTTGAAGGTGTACATATTAAACGGCAGGGAATACAGCTCGCCGTGGTAATTCGCCACCGGAGAGTTCGTAAAACGGTTAAACTCCGCGAACTGATTTACATAATTCCAGACTTCCTTATTATTCGTGTGGAAAATATGCGCGCCATACTTGTGAACCTGGATGCCCTCCATCGGCTCTGTATACACATTTCCTGCAATATTCGGGCGGCGGTCAATCACCAGAACCTTCTTGCCCGCTTTCTTCGCCTCATGGGCGAATACGGCACCGTAGAGACCGGCGCCTACTATTAAATAATCGTACATGTTGGTTTTCTCCTTGTTACGTGTTGTTATACTTGTGATTTATTTATAACATACAACGACAATTTAAACAAGAATATCCCGTCAGCTTCAAGCATTCCCCAAAACAAACTCTCAATTTGGACACAATACCTTATTAATACTCCATTAGGATACATGAGTCCTATGGAGTACAGACGTAGACTTGGATTGGCTGTTTAACCTGTCCAAGAAAATGTCCGCACCCTCCCCTCTCAGGGCGAGTCCAAAATCTTCAAGAACACTTTTACTATGTATTATCCTTCAACCCATAACACTGGTACAACATATCTGTCATTTTCTTCTTATCTGTTCCTCTTATACCCAAGGACTTTAAATCCACTGTTTCATCAGCTATTTCAGATAAGAACTTTTTCATATCCTCTGCTATTTCCGGACTGAGAACTTGCCTTGTATTGGCTGTGATTAACTGTGCTAATCGGAACACATCATTTTTATGTTTCTTTATATTTTTGCTGTCAACCTGCTCTCCATTCAGCTTGCGTTTCTTTAAATCCAGCCACGCTTTCGCCTTAAATGGTATCAGACAAGTCGGACTTAATACCGGAATGCCATCAACCATCAATTGTCCGGTTTTTAGCAATTCATAATACGCTTCATTTAAAAGGATTGCCGACAAGCTGGAGATTTCATCGTCTATCGGAAGCGGTGTGAGAACTGCATCATCTTCCAATATAACAAAATCCGGATTTCTGGAAAATATTTCTATCATATATGGATATTCTTTGCTTTTCGGAGATGTGAAACGATAAAACTGTGTATTTCCGGTACTTTTATTCAAATGCTCATATCCTGCTTCCTTGACATACTCCCAGAACTGCCTACCGAACTCCGCTGTTATGGATTCGACAATCAATACAATATCTACATCTTTTGTAGCACGAAACGGTAATTCTTCATTTTCCATAATCAAATCACAAGCTGTCCCGCCGATGATAACATATTGATTTTCAAAACCCTGAAATCTTTCCTTAAATTTTGTAAATCCGCTGACCATTACTCCTTCAACCTTCTTTCCTGCAATTCATCTACTGCTTCTTCAATTCTCTCATCGTTTGTATCTCCAAAAGATAAAACAATGGAAATATCGTCAGCACTGTTATCCTCTGAAAATTGTTTCGGGTTGTATGCCCATAATTCAAGTCTTACCTGCTTATCCGGGTCTATCAATTCATCGGTCAGCAAAGTTTTATCATAATCCTTCTCACTGATTGCATAGGTAGCAACTCGGCTTGGATTTAGCATTGTTTTTTCAGAAAGTGCCGTTCCCCCTGCAAAGACCATATTTTCTGTAACTTGCGTCTTATCTATATATCCTGCTTTGCGGACAGGTGTTGTCAAATATACTTTTGCTTTTTCAAATAATTCATCTCTGTTATATTTTGACTCAATAAACTTGTTGACACCGTCTTTTGCTACAAGAAACAAATCCGTCGCTTCCAACTGCTTTACTGCTCTGGTCAAGGTCATCGCTGTAAATGGAAGCACTTTTCCGGCTTCTGAAATATACAATCGTTTTTTCTTACTATACAGATAAAACAAAAACAACTGCTGTGTTGAGCAAACAAACTTACCTGTCAGCTTTTGGGGTTCTTTCTCATCAGAAAGCATTGTCCCGATGAAAGGAAGAAAGACCTGCTTATCAGTAATAAACGGTATATTATTTTCTATAAGGCTTTTTCTTCGATAATTAGATACCGACGCAAGTTCAAATACGACTGGTACATTATCAATCTGCTGTATTTTTGTAATCTGTTTTTTCAATGCCGGAAGTGTGGCAAGTTCTTCTGTCGGAGTAAGCATTATACAGCGTCTGTTTCCAATATATGCTGTGTGAAAATTATAACTTCCTGCAATATAAACAGGCAAAGAATCCTGATGATTCCATGCTTCATATTTTATAGAAATCCCGAATACGCTTGTAAGCATATTTTCCATTCCTCCTTAACTCAATTTCTTTCATTTTAACTTAGCTAATGTTAAAAGTAAAGTTTTTGAGTTATTTTAAGTTTATTGCTAATGTGAACTTCCAGAAATTTTACAACTAATTATATGTTTCATTTTTTTCATACGTCCCCGCCTCTACATCCGCCTGCCACACTCCCATACAAGAGTATCATCCAAAACATCGGCTGCCGGTAATTCACAAGGAAAAAACTCTCCGCCAGAAGTCCAATCACAGCGCAGGTCATAGCCGCATCTATGCGTCGCAGCTTGCGTCCAAGCCAGACAACAAACAACTAGTCGGAATTAAACCATAGCAAAACATCACACTGAACAGGCAGCAATGAATCTCATTCACCTGACTTGCCAATGTAAATCGGTCAAAACCGCCCTCTCCAGCTCCATACAAAAGATACTGAGGGTACAGTACCAGCTTCTCCATTCCACGATCCAGAAAAAGTCCCAACAGGCCACCATGAGCAACCTTCCATATCTTCTCTTGAATCCGTGTCAGCATATTATAATCCACCGTCTTCACATCAAAATCCGCTGCAGGCCATATCCACCATAAAAACAAACCAAATATAAGCACTCCCATACAGATTCCCAAGATCCATACCTTCACTGATACACCCTTTTTGCATCCAATTTGATATAGCCCATACAAAACAGCCAAAATAGTAAATACAAAAACTCCCAATAAGATTCCCGTAGACTTCGATGCTGCGATCACCGGCAAGGCCAGCACATAGAACATAGGAAAGCTCCGATCCCCAAACCGGCACCGGTACAGATACAAAAGCAATATCATCATAAACAGGAAAAATGCCAGTTGGTTCGGATCATTAAAGGTTCCCTGATAGCGAACCGCTCCCCAGTACTCACGAAATATGCGTCCATGACCCGACAGATATATCAGCAGCTGCACTCCGATATTCACTTTTACCACACGATTAATCCCGGTCAAAAAAGCTTTTCCGCCATATTCCGTCAGATAGCAGAAACTCCAGATAGCACAGGCATTGAAGATCCAAAAGCAGGTATACTTAAAAAATTCACCACGTCCCAGGCGAATTCCATAATATGCATTAATCATCAAAACAGAGGCCAGAAACACATAAAACAGGCTTTCGGTCTTCAGCTGCAAGAGCCGCTCCGGTCTTCTTCTCATACAGTCACATAACAGCATAAAAAAAGAGGCGAACAGACACACATCCGCCGCCTCCATCCCCCCTGAAGGGAATAAATAAAATTGTTTCAAAAATATAAAAAGCAAAAAAAATAAGACCGCCGCTGCCGTCTCATTTCCATCCGGTATACTTCTATTCCATTTCTGCAAAACGTCCATAGATCTCCCTCATCTTCTTTTCCACCACATCTAGGCCAAACTCCCTACTTCGCATGATACAGGCTTCTCCCATCTCTTTCCAGCTGCTCCTCCTAGAAAGCATATCCCGAAGAGCTTCCGCCCAGACATCCGCATCCTGAAGATGATTCAGCATGATTCCGCCCGGGCATAGCTTCATTCTCTGATTTTCTGACTCGGTCCATCTATCTCCCATCAGATCCGTATTGCCCCGGATCTCCGAACAAATCACCGGAAGGCCACTTGCCATGGCTCCAGCATCGCCCTAGGCAATCCCTCCTGAAAGGATGGAAAAAGGAAGATATCCGAAGCTCCAAAGATCTCCAGCATATCTTCCCGGTATCCTAAAAACGATATATGATCGGCAATTCCAAGCCTGTCCGCCAACTCATGAAGATGCTCATTCAATTCCCCATGTCCGCACAAGAGCAGATGAAGCTTTTCATAAACACCATGATCCATCTCATCCCTCATCCTGGCCAGCATCCGAAACAAAACTTCCTGATTCTTCCTGGGTATCATCTCTCCGGATGTCAGAAGCACCACCTGATCCGACCGCACCCCCAGGCTTTCTCTCTTCATCTGCCTTTCCTTATCCCCAGGAAGGCGAAATTGAGAATGATCTATCCCCACTCCCGGCACATAATCTACATACTTCGCATGGAATTTCCGCTTCGCCAGTTCATAATCCTCCCGGTTAATACAGATCTGCTGATCCGTATACCTCGATAAAAACTTTTCCATCGGATAATAAAACAGCCAGTTCTTCCATGACGCCCCTTTAAAAAAATGGAATCCATGGGCCGTATAAATCACCGGGCCTGTCCCCGTCACATGTGCCGCCAGACGCGCCATCACCCCTCCCATCGGCGTGTGGCAGTGCACCAGCGAAAAATCTTCCCTGCGCATCAGCTCAACCATCTGACGATACACCTGAAAATTCCGCTTGTCAAACGGACTCCGCACAAAATCAATCGGATGCCGGACAATCCCGGTTCCATCCAGCCTGTGATTATCCGTCCCATAAGACGGCGTATTAAAATTCGAAGCATAATGAACTTCATATCCCATGCTCTGTAAAATCCGGACGTTGTTCATCTCAAACTGCGGAACGAAGCCGCTGACGTGGGTGACCAGAAGCACCTTCCCGCGCTGCTTTCCTTCCATTTCCTGTCTCTCCATTCAGACACCCCCAGACTTAATAGTGAACCTTCTTGTCAAACATGTTCCGGTACTGCAATCTCCAGTACTCCTCCAAAATCGGCTGGCTGGTGTCCAGCACTTCCCAGGTGCCATCCTTATCGCGCCATGCACCACCATCCATCGCAGGGATCTCCTCTCTCACTTCCTTCAAAAACTCCTGATACGGAAGCAATTTTATCCCCGCCTTTTCAAACATCAGTTCCGAGAGAAAATTCGCACTGGTAAATACATTTTCCTCCGCATCGATCTCATAATTCGCCCAGATAAAAAATGGGACAATATAGCGGCTCTGCGCTTCCGCAAGTGTCCACTCCGTCAGCGGCTTTCCTGCTAACGTCTCATAGAAACTTTCTTCCACCATCGGCTGATGATCCCCAAAGAATACGATCACCGTTGGATCTTCTATCTTGCTAAAATAATCAATCAACATCGGAATCGCCGCATCTGACTCACGAATCAATGTCAGATACTCTTCTGCATTTGGAAATTCTCCCTCATGCCCCGGAATCCGGACTGCATTCTCTGTAAAACATCCTGCGTCATATCCGCTGTGATTCTGCATCGTCACATTAAAAATAAACGCCGGCTGTCCACTTTGACGGATTTTTTCAAACTCTTCGATTACCTTTTTATAAGAATCCCGATCCGAAATATAACGATCTCGAATCAGCTCTGCATTTTCAAAATCAGACACATCCAGAAACGTTTCAAAGCCAATTTTGGGATACACCTGAGCGCGATTATATCCTCTCTTATCGTATGGATGAATTGCCGTAGTATGATACCCTCTGATTTTCAAAATCTGTGCAATCGAATACGTGCCATTCCGTGTGATATACTGCTGATACGGAATCGATCCTTGAAGAAATGCCATCGAATTTCCTGTCAGAAATTCATACTCTGTATTTGCCGTTCCACCTCCGATCGGATATACCTGCATATAACCTTTTACTACATTTCCCGATAAAGAATTAAAATTCGACATATACACTTCATTATCCAATTCCGGGAAAATCACACTGAGATCCGAAAAACTCTCATTCATAATCGCGATCACATTCGGACAATTCTGTTCCTTCTCATCTTCCGTTTCTACAAATTTCGAAATCATCTCTTCCGAATCTTTTGACGAATATCCCGCTGGCTCTTCCAGTTTCATATGGCGGATATCCGAAATGAAGCTAAGAGCAATCCCATACCTCTGAATGTTTATATTTTGGTTCCAAAAATCCATATCCGGGGCAAATAAAGTTCCACCCATCATAAAACTAAGCAGACATACAGACGGAAGCGACCACACTAAAACACACGAAAAAACACGTTTTTCTCTTCCATAAAAATAAAAAGTCAATACAAGAAACGCTATCAGAAGCCACAATGCCAGAAGCATCGGTCCCGTCACACTGTAGTGGTAATTCATGAACACATTTTTAGCCGTCCCCACCGCAAGAAAATCTCCCGGCACGATAGGCGAACCACGAAACGAACGCACAAACGAATTTGCTACAGAAAATATGTACATGACAAACATGACCGCCGATACCGAATAAAAAACACTTCGAACCAACATATATGCAATCAGCAGAAGCAGAAGATAAATCACGATATTTCCAAAAATATATTCTGCGCCAATATTCGCCAGGTTCTGTTCCACCAGTTCGACCATGTACAATAAAATAACAGATGACAGAATCAGCCACACGCCATCTGTCACTATCTGATAAATCTTTTTGTCACTGTCTCGCTTCTCATGCCATTCATGCACATTTGCTCCAACCGCCGATATGACTAATAATGTCAAGCTACATCGAATTCCTAAATCCAAGATGTGAAAATAACAGGAAATAACATATAAGACAGCATAAAATCCAATAAAAAATGCTACTACCT
The DNA here is from genome assembly GCF_003478795.1 of Clostridium sp. AF21-20LB. Classification (NCBI taxonomy): domain Bacteria; kingdom Bacillati; phylum Bacillota; class Clostridia; order Eubacteriales; family Clostridiaceae; genus Clostridium; species Clostridium sp. AF21-20LB. The sequence continues at coordinate 284,023 of NZ_QUGD01000001.1, forward strand.
TTTTGATTCCGATCGTTTTTCTTAAATTCACAATCAACTGTTCCATCCCTGCCAAACAAAACAGTGTTATCAGGAATACTCCGTCAAACATCACTAGATTATTAAAAATAGAAACTCTGCCGATTGTTTTCCGCAAATAGTAAGACTCCCACCCAGAAGAATACAAATCTGTGCGGCTGATTCTCTTATCATTAGACCAAACTTCTGCCACACCAGAGCCATCATGCATCTGGAAATCCACCTGAAGCTCTTTCACATTTTCTGCTGTATAAGAAAGCGTAGCCGGGCTGTCCGGATTGACCACCATCCAGACACCATCTGCATGCTTCCAATCTCCCTGCTTTTCTATTGAATCAAAGGGGACTTCCTCTCCATCCAGAAGAATTCGGACAATCCTTATATCTGATCCACCTGATTTGATATTTCGCTCGGCTGTTGCTGTAATCGTCAGCCTTGCTTCTTTTACAGGACTAGCAAATATATCATTAAAAATCGTATACGAAAAGAAGAGCGAGATTACCAGTGCTGCCAGTAAACTCACTCCATATTTAAAATATAAATTCTTTTTTTTGTTTCATTGCTATAAATTCTCATTCTGAATTTTATCTTATAATCCGACTTAATATATTCATATGTATATACGAAATCAAGAAAATCACAGCTATAGTTATAACAAATGACAATGAAAACGGAATGCTTATATATGAAAAAAACGACAATAAAAATCTTCCAAATGTCATATGCATCAAATACACCGACAAACTGATCTTACAGCAAAAATCTATCATCTGACTCTTTTTGAATTGTTCTTTAAAAATTGCAAATATTATAATTAAAAAGAGAGTATCTAAATGATACAAAATAACAATATGTATCATGATACTCTCTGGCAAATACCCAAAACCATATCACCATAAGCACATAATTTACAATCAGCAATAAACTCCCATTAAAAATTGAAATTCGCCGTTCTTTTCGAAAGATTTCTCCTAAAATCATTCCCATCAGAGGCATGTAAACGAACACTAACGTTGAGGAAACCGAAAGATGAAACCCCTTTAATAAAAACATTATCAATAATACAAATAATTCTAAAAATAAAAAGTTATACTCTGGTTTTATTTTTTCATAAATCCATGCATATCCTATTCTTACTAGATAAAATAAAAACAAAGGAATTAAAAACCACGTGGTGCCATTAATGACATCTCCATGACCTGTAAAATATCCAACCAAAGTCATACTTTCAATCCATTGTTTTATCGAAAATTGACTCCAATAAGTTGTTTTTATTATCCAAGTCAATCTTTGTAGAATATAAAACAAAAAAAATGCCATTAAACATCCCACATAGGTTTTCATTGTCTTTTTAAAAGTCTTTTTTTGCTTCATTTTTATAATTTCCGTTATATGTAAACAA